>JAUSNQ010000008.1 GCA_030655595.1 Paludibacter sp. | reverse complement strand
AATTGCCAAATATTCATTATCAAAGCAATTTGAAAAAGGGCGAATCAAAGCAGCACTTCTGACCATAGTATAAGTATTGTCCTTGTCAACTAACGCAACACGTCCAACACTTCCTGAACATGAAATCAGAATATCCCCGATATTTGGATCACATCTTCTTCTAATTCGTTCAAATTCATCAGCTGGAACAAAATCAACATCCTCCAAAATAATACCTTCATTTGTTACATTTCTTGCTGATAATAAGTAAAAACCAGAAACAGACCGATTTGGAGTTATATGCTCTCCATCGGTAATTTTGCTGCAAATATCTTGACACTTCACCCACTCCCACCCCTTCGGCAACTCAAACGGCTTCTCTTCCTCTGTAATCTTCGGCAAATCAACTTGCTTCTTTATCTTTCCTTCCTTCACCAATTTCGCCTTTTCGGCAGCAATCTTTTTCAGCAACACACTTGCCGGTTCATCATTCGGATTCTGCGGCACCAATTTACCCATGACTGCCAATTGCAGGATGGTTTGTTTGAGTTTGTCGATGCTGTGTTCAGTGGTGAACAGCAAATCGAAATATTCAGCGATACGCTGCCAGGCTTCCTGAAAGTCGTTGGTGTCGCGGGCATTGGTGAGGATGCCCAACAAGTTCTCAACCAAGGTTTCGTGGGCGGCATTGCTGCTGGTTTGCTCTTTTTCTAAGGTGTCGCATAAGGCCATGAGTTCATCGACTTTGGCGACAATGCGGTGTTGCTCGGGGAGAGGGGGAAGTGGAAATGGATAATTTACTAATTTATCCTGAGTGATTCCTGCTACTGTAGTTCCGGTACCAATTATTTTTAATGTTGAAAAGAAATACAAGAAATAATCAACATCTAAATTTGAACTTAGTTTTACAGCTTTTAAGTCCTGATTGATTGCAAGTTTTACCTTAGCAATAGCAATCTTACCTAAACCCATTCTTGTACATATAATAACATCATCAATCTCTGCAAGTTTACTCCCTGAGTCTAATCCTTTTTGGGTAATATAATCTTGTGTTTTCTCAATGTATTTTAATTTTCCAAGGTCTTTTACACTTGCCCATGGTATATCACCATTCCAAAAACCGGGATTACTTTTACTTGGTGTACCACCACTGACAATTGAGTTAAAAATTGTACCTAATCTACAAAAGACCCATCCTACTGGCAATTCAAATAGCTTTTCATCATCTTCAACTTCTGAAAGAATTTCTTGTTTCTTAATTTTTCCCTCTTTCACCAACCTTTTCTTCTCAACTTCAATCCTCTTTAACAACTCCCCCGCCGGTTCATCATTCGCATTCTGCGGAACCAATTTCCCTCTTACTGCGAGTTCTAAAATAAGTTCGCGGAGTTTTTGTATGCCGAGCAATTGCTGGTTGGAGGCACTGATGCCGCGACCACTGGTTTTGGTGGCTTGAGCGGATGTCCAGAGGTCGATATGTTGTGTGATAAAGGACTTCATGAATTGTTTATTTGTCACTCTTTGATTTCGTTTGGTTTTTTGTTCAGCAATCCCTTTTTGGCATTCAGCGGCGAAACGACCGGTTTCCCGGTTTTGGCTTCTAACTCTTGACGGGCATTGCGGGCAATTTCTCCGCCCTGCTTGGCTACCTGCGCATGCTCTTCCATACTTTCCGGATTGCTGGTTTCTGATATTTGTTTGGTTGAAAGCTCCGCAAGCATGTTCAATACCAGTTCGGCATTCGTCATGTTGTCGCGCAGGTTCTCTTTCTTCAAACCCTTGTATTGCTCGTATTCTTTGGCGGTTTTATCTGCCCAGGTTTTATAAATAATATCCGTCAGGGAAGCGAAATGCAGACCTTCTTCCAATCCTCTCGATTTCCATTCGTCGGTTAAATCTTTGCGAATTTCAATGCTCTTCAATCGCTGATTGATCCAGCTATCGGAATAGCCTAAGCGTTTATAATCCATCATGGCCTGATTAATCGACAATTCCGGATCCTGCATTTGGTCTAAACGTTCTTTGGCTACCTGCGCAATCCATAATTTAAAGGGTTCTGCTTTGGGTGAAGGAATAGATTGAATCAAGCGGAAAAGTTGCTCGGTGCTGACAACATCGGTTTTGTAAAATTTACCATCCGCCGATTGCATTTTCAGTTGACTACAATTTGTAGCCAACTCACTTCCTTCTTTTTTCAATCGGGTTTTTAACACACTCCAGTATTTTCGTGGATTTGGACTTTCTGTCAACACATCCACCACATCAATAATGGAAAAATACCACTCTTCACTTTCTTCGTCCCACGCGGTACGAACTTTCTTTTCTTCAAACAGTTGAATTTGATTTTTCATAAAAATAATTGTTAAATAGTTATTGGTTATTGAGCGCTTCGCTCAGAATTGCTTTTATCTGATTTCGTAAATCATGTATTTTTTCTTGTTGTGCCTGATATTGTTGCAACAACACTTCCGGGTCGTGGTTGATTTGCTCGCCCACATGCGGATTCTTGATGTCTAAGTTGTAATTGCGGGCTTTGATGTCTGCCGCAGTGACTTTCCAGGCTTGTTCATTTTCCACCCGAAAGGCAAATTCGTCGACGTCGTTACCCCACCAGGCGATCTCGGTCGCAAATTCTTCGAATCGCATGGGCTTGGTTTTGTTGTAACTTTTCACGCCATCGGGATAGGGATGCTCGTAATACCAAATGTTCTCGGTGGGTGTGCCTTTGGTGAAAAATAAGAGATTGGTTTTGATGCCGGTGTAGGGACTAAACACGCCGTTTGGCAGTCGCACGATGGTGTGCAGGTTGCATTCGGTCATCAGTTTTTCTTTGATGCGGGTTTTGATGCCTTCGCCAAACAGGAAACCGTCGGGTAAAACCAAAGCTGCACGTCCGTCTTTTTTCAACAAATGTATGATCAGGGTCATGAACAAATCGGCTGTTTCGCGGGTGCGATACGATGCCGGAAAGTTGTTCTCGATGCCATCTTCTTCCATGCCTCCGAAAGGCGGATTGGTCACAATCACATCTACCCGATCCTTGTTGGTGTAGTCGATCAATGGTCGGCTCAGGGTGTTGTCATGCCTTATTTTCACCGGCGACTCAATCCCATGCAGAATCATGTTGGTGGTGCAAAGCATGTGAGGCAGCGATTTCTTTTCGACCCCATGAATGGTTTGCTGGAGTATTTCTTCATCGGCAGGTGATTTCACGAAACGATCGCGTTTGTACTCGATGATATTCGAGAGAAATCCACCGGTCCCGCAGGCAGGATCAAGCACTGTTTCTTCTAAGCGCGGTGCAACCCTGTCGACCATAAAGGTGGTGACTGCTCTCGGCGTATAGAATTCGCCGGCATTGCCCGCACTTTGCAAGTCTTTGAGAATCTGTTCGTAGATGGTTCCAAAGGTATGGCGGTCGCTGTTGGTGTTGAAATCAATTTCGGCTAATTTGTTGATGACCTGTCGCATTAACGTACCCGACTTCATATAATTATAGGCATCTAGAAACATGCTGTTGATAACCTGTGCCTTTACATTTTGCAGATTCAGCTTGGTTTTCAGCGTTGGAAAAACCTGCAGGTTCACAAAATCGAGCAACTCATCGCCTGTGATTCCTTCGGCGTTGGCTGCCCAGTTGCGCCAGCGTAAATGCTCCGGTATGGGGGATTTATAGTTATCCTCGGTAAGTTCCAATTCTTTTTCGTGGTCGTCGAAAATCTTCAAAAACAACATCCACACCAACTGACTGATACGTTGTGCATCGCCATCGACACCCACATCTTTGCGCATGATATCCTGAATGGATTTGATGACGCCTGATACATTACTCATGCTAATTTATGCTGATTAAATAGTTCGTTTTCCAACTCCCGGAGCGCCATTTCGTAGTTGGCCTTTCCTCCGAAAGCTTCGTTGATAATTTCGTAAGGTGTGCCCATATCGCTGAATGGCTTCAGCTTCAATACCCGGGTATTCTCTATTGACAGAATACCTTCATCGGCATAGTTATCGAGCAGGGCATTGAGCACCTTGCGTGCCTGCTCGCCGTATTTGGTGAAATAATTCCGCTTCTTCACATTGTTGGCTCGTTCTTTTCTGGTCAGCGGCGGCTGATCGAACGCGATATGACAAATCAAATCGAAATCTCCGTAATCCTTTCCCACTTCCTCAGCCAGGTTATCGAGGATGATGCCCTGATCTTCCAACTTTTCGATGATGATTTGTTTCTTTTCCGCATCGTTCCAGGTTCTCAGGAATTCATCCAAAGTTGCGTATTCCTTCTGCACTTGTTTCCTTGTGAAGTCACGGTACGATTCGGTAATTAACTCGCCGTTCTCGCCATAATACTCAACCCGTTCGTTGAGGATATGCACCTCAACGCCTTCGACGTAGTATTTACGACTTGTACTTGTGCCGTCATCTCCTCCGTCATCTGCTGTTTCATCATCATCAGACTCCGGATATTCAGGATCGGGTGGAACAGGATCATCATCCTTACCGGGTTCATAAATAACCACCGGATCGCCATCGAAATCGGGATCGCGAAACAACTCAGTCGCCTTTTTGAAATCCATGATGGTGAAGTACAGTTTGCCGTATTCTTCTTCGATGCGGGTTCCACGACCGATAATCTGTTTGAAAGTCGTCATGGAGCGGATGGTCTTATCTAACACGATGAGTTTGCACATCTTGGCATCCACGCCGGTAGTCATCAGTTCGGAAGTCGTAGCAATAACCGGAAACGTACTCTCGGTAAACACAAAATTCTCCAATTCGGCCTTTCCTTCCACGCTGTCGCCGGTAATGCGCATCACATATCTCGGATTATCGGTGGCTATTCTTCCGGCAGCATTGACAATGGCTTTGCGCATGCGTTCGGCATGGTCGATATCTTCGCAGAAAATGATGGTTTTGGAGAAAGGATCGGTTGCTTTGAGTAATTGCATCACCCTTTCGGCAACTAATTTGGTTCGCTTATTAAGTACCAAGATCCGGTCCATATCAACCTGATTATAGGTGCGACTTTCCACCTCATTCCCTAAATCATCTTTCATGCCCGGCGGAGGCGTCCATCCTTCCACATCTTTATCAATATCGATTTTCACCACCTTGTAAGGAGCCAGAAATCCATCGGTAATGCCTTGTTTCAAGCTATAAGTATAAACCGGATCGCCGAAATAGTTGATATTGGAGACATATTTTGTCTCTTTTGGAGTAGCGGTCAAACCAATCTGGATGGCGTTATCAAAATACTCCAGAATCTCCCGCCACGAAGCATCATCGGCAGCGCTTCCGCGGTGACACTCATCGATGACAACCAAATCAAAAAAGTCTTTGGAAACGTTTTGAAAGATTTTATCCTCTTCATTCGGTCCGGTAATGGCCTGATACAATCCGATGTGAATTTCGTAGGCCGGATCAATTCTTCGGTTGCTTATTTTGGTCATCACCGACCCAAAAGGTTTGAAATCATTGTTCTTTGCCTGATCGGCTAAGATATTTCTATCTACTAAGAACAGCACTCGTTTCACCACCCGGGCTTTCCACAGTCGCCAGATGATTTGAAAAGTTGTATATGTTTTACCTGTACCGGTAGCCATCACCAGCAACATGCGTTTCTGGCCTTTGGCAACCGCTTCAATGGTGCGATTGATGGCTTCGAGCTGATAATAACGTGGGTCTTTACCCGAACCATCTGTGTAAAAGGGTTGCGTTATAAGCTCTTCATCCTCCTCATCAATATCTCTGTATTTTTTGTAGCGTTTCCAGAGAAGTTCTGGCGATGGAAATTCATCCATCGATAATTCTGTTTCAATATCCACCCCATCACCTGCAAGTTTATTGTGATAGGCAAAAGCATCACCATTAGAACTGAAAACAGAGGGAACATCCATGATATGAGCATAGCCGAGGGCTTGTTGCATTCCACAACTAACACTGTGCTTATTATCTTTTGCTTCCACTACCGCAATAGGTACACCCGGCTCCCAAAACAAAGCATAATCGGCAATCTTTCTCTTCTTTTTATTTCGTGCTGAAAGATTACCGCGCACAATCACCGGACCCGGGGTCAACGGATACTCCCTTCTGATTTGGGTCATAGGATCCCATCCGGCCTCGACGATGGCGGGCGTGATGAATTTGTCACAGATATCGGATTCGCTCAGTTCTTTTTTGTTGAATTCTTTCAAAGCACAAATTTAAGCTGTGATATATTGAAACTATTATTTTTTCAATTTCGCAAATCTACAAAAAACAGGTTAAACTACCTATAAAACTATCAAGAAAAATTATAATCTATTGTTACTCCTCCACAACCACCACACTTTCCATCACATCCCCTTGCCGTATTTCATCAATCACTTCCAAACCTTCTACAACTTTACCAAAACAAGTATGATTGCGGTCGAGGTGGGCAGTGTTCTTGCGACTGTGGCAGATGAAAAACTGGGAGCCACCGGTATTGCGACCGGCATGTGCCATCGAAAGTACGCCACGGTCGTGGTATTGGTTTTCGCCGTCGAGTTCGCAGTTGATTTTGTAACCGGGGCCGCCGCTTCCCGTTCCATTCGGACAGCCACCCTGAATTACGAAATCAGGAATCACACGGTGGAAGGTAAGTCCGTTGTAAAAGCCTTTTTCGGCTAATTCGCAGAAGTTTTTAACGGTATTGGGAGCATCTTTTTCGTATAGCTCGATTTTCATCACGCCTTTGGCAGTGGTAATAATTGCTTTTTTCATTGAGTTTATTTTATGTTTTAGTTAGACAGGATTTACATGATTAACAAGTAGTTTTTCATGTAAATCCTGTTAATCCTGTCAAATCATTATTATTATCTGAATTATCACTCCAGCGGAGTAATCCCTAATTGCCTGTACGTTTCCCGCATGGCTTCCTCATTATCGGTAATTACGAGTAGAGAGTCGCCTTTTTCGAGCTGGGTATTGCCGCGAGGAATAAAATAGCGATCATTTCTTTTAACCATAACGACCAGTGTTTGTTCAGGGAGATCGACATGCATCAAACGATTCCCATTTTTCAATATGTTTTGATCTACGGTGATTTCGCAAGTAGCAGATTTTATTTCATCGGAAAACTCTACATCAAATTCTTTCAGTTTTCTTTTTTGATGTGCTTTTTGACTTAATCCGAGCCA
>JAUSNQ010000039.1 GCA_030655595.1 Paludibacter sp. | reverse complement strand
TCTTTTAACTGACAAAGAAGTTGTAATCAGCAATATTCCAGACATTTTGGATGTCAACAACCTCATCAACCTGCTCGGCGAAATGGGTGTTGAAATTAAACGTTTGAGTAGAAATAGCTATGCGTTTAAAGCGCAGAACGTAAATTTCGATTATTTGCGCACCCCGCAATTCATCAAGAAAAGTGCTTCTCTTCGAGGTTCTGTGATGATTGTCGGTCCGCTTATGGGCAGATTCCATGAAGCTGTCATACCAAAACCGGGAGGAGACAAAATCGGCAGAAGAAGATTGGATACCCATTTTATCGGCATTCAGAAATTAGGAGCCGATTTCAATTACGATGCCGATCAAAAATTATATGAAATTAAAGCAGATCAGCTACAAGGTTGTCACATGTTGCTCGACGAAGCATCTGTGACCGGAACAGCCAATATCATCATGACAGCCGTACTCGCAAAAGGCACAACAACCATCTACAACGCAGCCTGCGAACCCTATATTCAACAACTTTGTAAGATGTTGAATAAGATGGGAGCAAAAATTTCTGGCATTTCATCCAACTTTTTGACCATCGAAGGTGTTACAAGCCTAAACGGTTGCGAACACCGAATTCTGCCCGACATGATTGAAGTGGGTAGTTTTATAGGATTAGCAGCCATGACAGGATCAGCAATCACGATCAAAGATGTTTGTTATGATGAACTGGGCGTGATACCGGATAGTTTCAGGAAATTAGGCATTCAGCTGGAGCGTGTAGGTGATGATATATATATACCCGAACAAAAATGCTATACCATCGAATCGTTTATTGATGGCTCTATCATGACCATTGCCGATGCTCCCTGGCCTGGCTTAACACCTGACTTGTTGAGTGTTTTCCTTGTGATTGCAACCAAAGCAAAAGGTAGCGTGTTGATTCATCAAAAGATGTTTGAAAGCAGGCTTTTCTTTGTTGATAAGCTGATTGACATGGGGGCTCAAATCATTCTTTGTGATCCGCACCGGGCAACAGTCATCGGACAAGGTGAAAATTTACACCTGCGGGCAGCTAAAATGACTTCGCCGGACATACGTGCGGGAATTGCTTTGTTAATTGCTGCCATGTCGGCTGGTGGTACCAGTGTAATTGACAACATTGATCAGATTGACCGTGGTTATCAGGATATTGACACCCGATTGAATGCTTTGGGAGCACAAATTGAACGAATTGATGATTAAATTTGTTAGTTTAAGTAAATAAGATTAAGTAAGAAAATTAATAATAACTTTTAAAAAAATTAGATGTATGTTAGACAAAAAGATTGTAGATTTGATTAACAGTCAAATTAATAAAGAGTTTTACTCTTCGTTCTTTTATTTAGACATGGCAAATTATTATACCGATCAGAGTCTGAATGGATTTGCCAATTGGTTTAATATTCAAACTCAGGAAGAATATGCGCATGCCATGTTGTTTTTAAAATATCTCCAACTGAATGGCGAAACCGTTGTTTTGGAAGCTATTGAAAAACCAGCAGTTAAATTCACAAGCCACAAACATCCACTAACAGCTGCCTACGACCACGAATTGTTGGTAACTCGTTGGATTAACGACATTTATGCTGTAGCTTTCGAATTAAAGGACTTCAAAACCATGCAGTTTCTGGACTGGTTTGTGAAAGAACAGGCTGAAGAAGAACAAAATGTAGATGAATTGTGTAAACGCTTTGATTTGTTCGGAGGTGATGCACGTGGATTATATATGTTGGATCAGGAGTTGGCAGGAAGAAGTTTTACGCCGCCGTCGTTAGTCATTTAAATAAGCGAAAAGCTAAAAGCGAAGAGCGAAGAGTGATACATGAAATAGTAAGAGCGAAAAGCGAATGATGTATCATCCAGCTTTTCGCTCTTAGTTTTTAGCTTTTCGCTCTTACAGCTTTTTGCTTTTAATAAGTATTGTCAGAATCTCTCTCAAATAAATTGATCAATTTTCTTGCTGTTACCGCAATGCTTACAGATTAAAGCATCTTCTTTGATAATTTCGGCACAGTAAGGGCATTTTTTGGTATAACCTTTCGATTCCTGGAGTGGAAGGATGAGGACGACTACAATAAGCAGAGGCACCAATGCACATAAAACAAACCACAATATTGAGTTGTGACCTCTTTTACGTGCAATGATGCTCCCAACAATGCCTGCAATAATGAATATTACGAGAAACCTGTACATGGACTGTTATTTTTTGACGATATCTCCTACTCCAATAAACGGAATTGCTCCGCTACCGGTAACCTGAGGAAGAATACCGTTCCATTTTTCAATTGCTTTCAGATTGGCTTCAATCTTGCGAAGTTCAATCAGGTCGGTTGAGATATTAGCACGTTGAAGACGCAATGCTTCGGCTTCTGCCCGGGCTGATGTGATGGTTTGTTCTCCTTCAATCTTGATTCGCTCTAAATCCTGTTGTGCTTTCAGGGCAAGTTGTTCTGCAGTCTGTTTCGACTCAATGGCATCCATGAATATTTTGGAGAAACTGAATCCTACAATCGAAAATGCATCTACCGCTATGTTGTGCACCAAAAGCCTTTCAGTTAGGTTCGACTTCATAGCATCACTGACCAAAGAACGTTTTGTAATCAAATCTTCAGCCGAATACCTTGCCGAAACTGCTTTAACGACTTCCTGTACAGCAGGGTCAATAATTCTTTCTTTAAATTCTACACCAATCGTCTGATAAACAACATTAGCGCGGTCGGGTATGATGTGGTAGTTGATTGCCACTGTTGAACTTACTTCTTGTAGGTTGGATGATGAAGCAATAGCATCTGTGGTTGCTTTTTGCACTTTCACATCCATTCTTACCACTTCTTGCTGGATAGGCATTCTGAAATGCAATCCCTCTCCGAGTACGGTCGATTGAACAGCTCCGAAATTCAGAACCACGCCTCTTTCACCTGCACCGATTTGAACCCAAGGTTTGGTAATCACGATAAAAACCAGTGCTACGCCTACGATAACCGCGGTTAAAACCGATTTGTTTTTCAATGCTTTTGCAATTGAGTTAAAATCATCATTCATAATACAATATATTTTTTTTCCTATTCGTATGGCTTTTCGGTGACGCCCTGTTTTTTTGAGTGGGTGCTAGTCTCCACTTGATTAATTTTAAAAAAACTACAGCACCCTATCAGTTGAGACTATAATCCAGTTTGATGGAGGTAATGTCCTTTCCGAATGCTTGCAAAGCTGCTGAAAAACCTTTTTGATTGATCAGGGAATTATCGTAAAGATGCTGATAATAAGTAATAGCATCGGATAAATTCCGGAGAAACAATTCATAATAGTTTTTTCTTTTCACATCCTTGGTATCACCCTTTCCATCAAGCAGTTGCTTTTTCAGAAATTTGATGTAGATAGCCATTTCCGCCATAAAAACATGAGGGCGTTGTTTATTGGTGACCAAATCAGTCCTTCCGTAAATATGATCGGTCATGGTTTGCAACGAAACAACTTGCGAAAAGTTAGCGATATTGGGACCGGGACACACATTCACAGCCTGACTGCTTTTCAGAAAAAGTTCATCATGATGCAGTGAAGCCGCATTACTCAGTCCAACACACAAGCAATCCTTGGCCAACACATTGGATTTACGTTCCTCGTACTCTTGCTCCGACAGTTCCAAGGTTTTCAGTTGTTCCAGTTTGAGGTTCTGATAACGTTGTGATGCGGTGCAAATAGGATGTTCGGTAAATTCTGTGTTGAATTGCAGGAGTCGTTCCGGACATGGACTGCCTGGTTTTCCATCTGCAATAAATTGGTGTTTTTGTTTGTCGGCAGTAGTACCTTTCAGGTAATAAAACGGAATCCCAAGTGGTGAGTAATTACTCAACATCATGTCGTCTTCTTTCGCTGCCGATAAAAGTTTTAAAGTATGTTCATCAACCGTAGTTGCTTCAGGTACCAATAGAAAAGGTGAGCCCCAGCCGGTACTGGACACATTGTAATGTTTGCGTAGAAAACAGTCTTCTTCATATGTTCCGATACCACCTTGCACCGTTACCTCCATGGTTGGTGGTTGGTTGAATTCAATACCGGTTTTTTTGCTGATGGCTGTTTTGTAAAGTTCAAAAATATCATCGATAAGTTCCTGTCGGTTCAGTTTAAACTCCTCAAGCACCGGCCCGAGCAAATAACCCGTTGTGGCAAAAGCATGACCGCCACAGTTCAGTCCTGATTCAATTCTGAATTCACTCACCCAAATTCCTTTTTTAGCTAAAAACTTACCTTGTATAAGTGCCGAGCGGTAGTCGCTCACTTTCACAATTACTTTTTTGTTAAACTGCAGATTTTTATCCGGATTAAAGACATCTGTATTTTCAAGATAGCTGTATAATCTAGGATTCAATCCTGCTGAAAACACGATGGCTGAATTACTCAGATTACTGTTGATATAGCCACGCAAAGCTGTGACGGCATTAGATCCATCTATAATAACGTCACCGTTTTTATCACGCACTTCCCCATCCACTTTGGTGAGGATGTTTACATCAATCCGTCCTGCTACCAATTGAGTTCTCAGGAATAATTGCTTCTCGGCTTTCTCCATTTGATTCGGGCATTGAATCATGTCGAGATACATATTTTTCAAAATACTGTCGTTGGGCAACATTTCAAAATACTTTGCAATATCACTACCTATTTCGAATGCTTCGTCTTTCAGTTTGTGCATTTGTTTTTGCACAATTGTATTCACCAGATTCAAATAATCTGTTATCCTCTTTGCCCTGTGATCAGGTTCCTGGATAGTGATGGGGTGATAAGGTAAATCGATAGTCGGATAATAATGCGCACGCATCATTTCAATAAGTCGATCTTCGATGATAGAAATAACGGAAGAAATACCAAAACGCGCAACCTTAACAGGCGAGTCAACAGTATATGCCAGACCCATTACCGGAATATGAAAAGTATGTTCGGATTGTTGTCTTGTTTCTGTATAATTGTCGAGCTTTTCCTTCAGGTAAGACTTGATGTTGTTTTTGTCTATAATACTCATGTAATAATTTTAAAATAAGTTCGTGCCGCAAAGTTAATCATAAAAAACCTATTATATCAATTAAATGCGCAATTGACGGGCTTTTTGTTTGAAATAATAACAAAAACGAATACATATAGTTTAAAAATACAGAATAAAGACGTCTTAATTACTCCGACTGCTTCATAGAAACGAGAAAGCCAGCAGAAATTTAACGAATTAAAATCGGTGATATTGGTACTCCTGTAATACGATCGATAATATCGTCCTGCATCTTATCACCCGGTTTCGAATCATTTGTTTCTTTTTGCCACGCAAATAACTGTTTCAATAAATCAAGCGCTGTCTGGTGATATTCAGCCGTTTCGGCGAGATTGTTGTGTTCGAAAGGATCTTTCTCTATATCATAAAGTTCAATCATGGGACGGGGAAAAAGGAAAAGCTGACTTTGAGCTTCATTGAGTTTTCCGGCACGTTTGGCTGCAAGCAGTTCGTACCATGCAGGCGATGAGCGCATATCTCCGGTATTGGCTGAAGGGGTATTTGGAAATGCATTGTATATCAGTTTGAATTTTTCAGTACGGATACATCGGGCATATTCTTCCGTATCATGCCAATTTCGTTCAGAGAAAATAACATCGCGGCCACGCGCTTTATGATCCAATAGCATTGGCACAATGCTCTTTCCATACATGTAATCAGGTGTTTTGATACCTGCTATATCCAAAATGGTAGGTGCAATATCAACACCACTCACAAGGCCATTGTCGTGGACAACCCCCTGTTTTGTTTTACCCGGCCACGAGACAATCAACGGAATTTGAATCCCCAGGTCGTAAAGAAATGCTTTCGCCCTGAGAAAAGGCATGCCATTATCGCTGAGAAAAATAATCACTGTGTTATCCAATTCACCCCGTCGTTCGAGTTCAGCGGTCATAAATCCTACATGTTGATCGAGTCGATGGATTTCATCATAATAGTCCACGATATCTTCCCTTGCACCCGGACCATCAATTAAAGCCGGATATAATTGCACCTGATCAGGTGAGTGGACATTCCTGGTTTCCGGTTCTTTGTACGGACGGTGAGGATCGATAAATCCTACCCACATAAAAAATGGTTTATCGCCAGCTTGATCCAGAAAAGATTGATACAGTTTGAAAAATCTATTCTCTGAGGTCATGAAACTTTCGTAATAAAGATTTTGTCTATCCTTTCTTTTATCGTAAGCAAAGTCAAACTGTTTTGTTCCCAAATCACCCCAATGACTTTTCAGCATGCAACCAGTATAATACCCAACTTCCTTTAGATAAGCCGGAAGCATTTTGGTGTTTTCGTCGATCGGCGAATGCAAATCCTCCACGCCCAGCGTGTGCGCAAACTGACCGGTCATCATGGATATGCGCGACGGACTGCTTTGAGGTGAACTTACAAAAGCATTTTTAAACAACACCCCTTTGGAGGCAAGTTTGTCGATGTTCGGAGTTTTTACATATTTATTCCCGTAGCAACCGAAATCAATGCTTGCGTCATCAGCGAGATAGACAATGATGTTTGGTTTCTTTTTGTCTCTTATCTGTGCAATAAAATCCTGAATGGAAATAAATAGAATTAAAAAAAATACAACTGTGTTTTTCATCATGATATTGGTGTTATAAAATTAAATCATTTTTTCTGAGGCTATCGAAACAATGCACATCAATATGACAGCTAAAAACAGCAGACAGGTAGTGTAAATATCAAAAAAAACAGATATTTTTGCAAAAAAACATGACACTGAAGTTTACGCTCATACTCCTTTTGGCCACTAGTCTCTCGTTTTCTCAACGAGGAAGAAGGGAAGCAAATCCGGTTTTTCGCGAAATATCAAACAAAGCCGTTGTGCAAAGTGTATATCCTGAGGCTGTAAAAGTAGAGAAAGTAAATGATTTTTGGTATCAGGTATTGGATAAAAATAATCGGGTAATTGGATTTGCCTTGTCGAGTGTGCCTCACTGTTCCGATATCATCGGTTACAACGGGACAACACCGGTGCTGATTATTACCAATACCAAGGGTATCATTCAAAAAGTCGGACTGCTATCGCATTACGAGACAATGAGTTATGTCAGAATATTGGAAAGTTGCGGTTTTTTTGATTTGTGGACGAACAAAGCCCTCAAAAATGCAAAGCAAGTTACACTCGACGGTTATTCAGGAGCAACTCAAACAGCTTTGGCAATTGAAAGAAATATCCATTTTCTGATTGATCATGGTATCAATCAAATGCCTAAACGTAAATAACCGAACTGTCATCAATATTAAAACTGCTCTTTTCCGAATGTACTATCCGACTTTTTCGTGCTCTTACCTTTGTTGTTAAATGCGTAATTAACGCCGATTTCAACGATACCTCCTTTGCGGAAGTAATCGGTTTCCTGATAAAAAATCTCTTCACCAACTTGATTGAATGCACGGGTATCAAGTCCTTGCACATTTGAGCCCATTAAATCCAGCACGCGCAATGAAAACTCCCACCCTTTGAGTTTTCCGGGTGAATAGTTGAATGCAGCATTGGTTAAGTAAATTAAATCGTTTTGACCTTGTGCAGTAATGGTTGCAGATTTTAAATTGAAGTCGAGCGCAAACCGCAGTTCTTTAGAAAGCGTAAGATTCATATTCGATTTCACACTCCAGTTCAGACTACTATTATCGACCAGATAACCAAAAATATCACCTTTGATGGTATAATGATACAACGAACCACCAATGAAGAATTTGGCATATTTGCCCCCATCGATATTGGCGTTTAATTCGGCTCCCAAAGATTGTGAATTGCCGGCATTCGTAAAACTGCGAATCAGCACATCTTCGTTGGTTACAGCCATAACTTTTTCATTTTGGTTTGTGACTGTATTGACACGGAAAACAGCATTATCTACACCCCGGTAAAAGCCGGTGAGCCCCAGGTTGTGATTGCCCAATCGGCGACCGTAAGAGAGTTCCAGATTTAATAAATATTCAGGTTGAAGTTCAGGATCTCCGACTTCATAAACCTCTAAATGACGGCGGTACAGAAAAGGGGTCATGTTCTTTAACTGTGGGCGACTCACCCTGCGACTGGTAGCAAAAGTAAAATTATCTTTTTCTGTTGGGTCCCATCTTACGTGCAGCGTATGAAATAAATCGAATTTGTTGGTTTGATAGTTAGATTTTTTTTCGCCGTCGAATAAAGAAAAGTAATCGTCCGACAAAATATTAACCTCCTGATCGGTGTACTCCATACGCAAACCCGCAATGTAATTAAGCTTGTTGATACTGCCTGTGTAGCTCACATAACCCGCATAGATTCCGCGTGTAAGTGCTATTTCGTTCTCGAGCGCAGTGTACGGTTCCATGATATTTGTTGCCAGATTCAGCGTATCGTAATTAAATCCACCGCTTATTTGCATGTATTGCGGTTGAAACCCAATTTCAATTTTTGATCCATCAGCAAACTTGGATGTATAATCAACGGATAACCTCACACCATCGAGCGGCGTATCATCCGACTGCTGAAATTCCAGCTCTTTGGCACCGATTGTCTTTGTTGTATTATTATAGCTGTAGTTTTCGTTTATCAACTGCCGTTTTAAGTTCGAATGTTCGTACAATGCAGAGACCTTTAAGTCAGATGATTTATTGAATTGATGATGCAAATCAATGTTTCCACTTTGAAACTGACCCAGACGGTTATCGGAATTCGGATTGTAAATCCACCGATCATCACGGTCGATACCTGAAATAGTCTGTTTTTTGATATCAGCAAAATAATTGTTATACAGATAATAAGCACCTCTACCTTCCTTGCGGGTACCGAAAAAATAAGAACCGGAAAGGGTTGTTTTATCGGATAAAACGTATTCGACATCCAGATTGGCTGTACCACTTTGATACCATTCCGGGCGTTCACCACCAGCCACCATGTGTCTGTAAACACCCTCATCAACTAAAATCCGGGCATCGCCGGTGCGACTGCCATTTACATTTCTGCGGTTAAAATTCAGTCCACCAAAAAGCGACATGTTATTTTTGAAATACATCACATTCACCCCACCACCATAACGATTATTGTTGAGTTTAAACCCACTGAATTCATCAGTCAAATTATTCCACGGGCTACCCCCAATCAGACCGTTGGTGGTTACTGTTAAACCTTCAACACCAGTTCTTTTTGTTACAATATTGATGATGCCACCTTTTCCCTGAGCATCGTAATTGGAAGTAGGAACCGAAATAACCTCAATATTATCAATCTGATTCGAAGAAATCTGACCTAAAAGTACCGTAGGATCAATTTGTGTAGGCTTACCATTTAAATATACCATAAAATCTGAAGTCCCCCTGACACTCACAGTCCCATCCAGATCGACAGATACCGAAGGTAATTTACTCAACAAATCAGTAGCAGAACCACCCTCAGCAGTCTGAAAGTCAGATGCACGGTATGACTGGCGATCGATTTTCTGCGTAGAAGTTTTCATATTTGCCTGAACCAATACTTCCTCCAGTCCGACTGCCAATGGAACGAGTGAAATGAGATTTGATTTAACACTACTACCTGATAGACCATTTGCAGCAACTATCTTTTCTGCATATCCGATATAAGAAACTTTTAAATGATTGTTTTCTGCCAAAAACTCCAACTGAAAGGATCCATCAACAGCACTTATCACGCCTTGTTTCGTTTCTTGCACAAATATGGTTGCACCGATTAAAGGCTCGTTGGTGATTGCATCGACAACTTTACCGGAAATTTTTAGATTGGCATACACTGAGAAAGAACTTAAAACAAACAGCAAGATGAATGGATATTTTTTATATTTCATAAAATTAAATTTGTAAATTTTGCTCTCAGACCGCAAAAATACTTGAACGTTTAATCAATGCTACCAATTATATAGGATATTAAATTTATTTAACAAAAAACACGAAGCAATTGCTTTTATCGAGCATTTACTTCGTGTTTTTATTACAAGGGAATATTGTTGTCCGGTAAACTATTTTAGTTTAATCGCTGCACTCAGTATGACGAACGCAGAGAGCAAACAAAATTGCAAAAAGCTTACTGGATTAGAACAAGCTCCATGCGACAGTCAGACCTGCCATTACAATGGATACCATACTCATCAATTTAATAAGAATATTCAACGATGGACCAGAAGTATCTTTAAACGGATCACCAACCGTATCACCCACTACAGTAGCTTTATGATTGTCGGAGCCTTTACCGCCCAAATTGCCTTCTTCGATGTATTTCTTAGCATTGTCCCAAGCACCACCTGCATTAGCCATGAAAATAGCCAACACAAAACCAGCACTTAGTCCACCGATTAATAAACCCAAAACACCTGCAACTCCAAAAATAACACCTACGATAACAGGTACCATGATGGCAAGAATAGAAGGGAACATCATTTCTTTTTGAGCACCTTTGGTAGAGATTTCAACACAACGTGCATAATCCGGTTCAGCAGTACCATCCATGATACCAACAATTTCGCGGAATTGGCGACGAACTTCTTCCACCATACTTTGTGCAGCGCGACCAACAGCATTCATAGTGAGACCACAGAATACAAAAGCCATCATGGCTCCGATGAAAATACCTACCAATACGATAGGATTCATCAGGGTTACATTGTAATATTCCATGAAGTCCTCGAACGAAGAAACGCGGATTTGGTCAACAGTCAGCATTTCACTTCCTACTTGTGCCAAACCATCAAGTGAAGCACGAGCAATACGCTCAAGTGCAATTTTAATTTCTTCGATATAAGAAGCAAGCAATGCCAGCGCAGTCAGAGCCGCTGAACCAATAGCAAAACCTTTACCTGTAGCAGCTGTAGTATTTCCAAGTGCATCAAGTGCATCGGTACGTTGGCGAACTTCTTTGGGTAAACCGCTCATTTCAGCGTTTCCACCGGCATTATCCGCAATCGGACCATAAGCATCTGTAGCCAAAGTGATACCCAGTGTAGAAAGCATACCGACAGCAGCAATACCAATACCGTAGAGACCCAAAGTAAGATTTGGATTATACACAAAATTGATGACATCAAACTGAGCCGCCATAAACGCAAGAATAATGGCAAAAGAAATCGTAATAACAGGAATAGCCGTTGAGATCATACCCAGACCCAATCCGGAAATGATAACGGTTGCCGGACCGGTTGCAGAACTTTCAGCAACTTTTTGTGTAGGACGGAAACTCTGCGAGGTATAATACTCAGTTGCTTGACCGATAATGATACCGGCAACAAGACCCACAATTACTGAAAATGATATCCCAGCCCAGTTTTCAATTCCCAAAGCCCAGAGAATTACAAATGTAGAAACTGCAATGAGGGCTGAACTTACATTTACACCCAAACCTAAAGAATGCAGCAAATCTTTTATTTTAGCATTTTCTTTGGTTTTTACCAAGAAGATACCAATGATTGAAAGTACTACACCAACAGCAGCAATCATCATTGGAGCCATCACTGCTTTTACCTGCATGGCTTCATTCGAAATAAAAGCAGCAGCACCAAGAGCCGCAGTAGCTAAGATGGAACCTGCATACGATTCGTACAAGTCGGCACCCATACCGGCAACGTCACCCACATTATCACCCACGTTATCGGCAATTGTAGCAGGGTTGCGGGGATCATCCTCGGGAATACCGGCTTCAACTTTACCAACCAGGTCGGCACCCACATCAGCAGCTTTGGTGTAAATACCACCACCCACACGGGCAAACAATGCCTGAGTTGATGCACCCATACCAAATGTAAGCATGGTAGTCGTGATATAAATTAGTTTATTATGATCAACACCATCAACAAAATAATCAAGTACAAGGTACCAAACAGCGATATCGAGCAAAGCAAGTCCAACTACAGTAAGTCCCATTACAGCACCTGCACGGAAAGCAACTCTGAGCCCTTTATTCAAAGACTCTATTGCTGCATTTGCTGTACGAGCTGATGCATAAGTAGCCGTTTTCATACCGAAGAAACCCGCCAGACCAGAGAAAAAACCACCTGTCAGGAATGCAAAAGGTACCCAGTTGTTTTGGAGATTGAAATAAGCCATCACTGCAAAGATAGCCGCCAGCACAAGAAAGACGATGATAACGACTTTGTACTGTTGTTTGAGATAAGCCATTGCGCCGTCACGAACGTGTTTTGCAATTTTCTTCATGAGGTCAGTCCCTTCACTTTGCCTCATCATCTGTTTGAAGAAGTAAAGGGCAAACCCCAAAGCCACAATAGAGGCTGCGAGAACGAGATAAATAAATTTGTTTTCCATGCTTAAAAAAATTGTTGTTTAATGATTATTTAGTAATTAGATAAAAATATTCTTGTTTTATTACTACCCTACACACCCATTCATCAATTCCATATACTCCCTCAAAATCGACAAAGTATATTGTCCCGCATGCTGATTCACAAAACCAATATAGGAATCCGGCACTTTCTCGTCGGCATTATCAGAAATAATTCTGACTACGGCAAGAGGAATCCCGAAATCATCACAAACCTGTGCTACAGCGGCTCCTTCCATTTCAGCGCAGACCACCGAAGGTAAATTATTGATCAGCGCCTTTTTCATGGCAGGTGTAGAAATAAATAAATCGCCACTCGCAATGTCGCCGATAATTAGTTTCGGATTACGGATATTCTGTTCAGCCAATACTTTTCTGAACGCTTTATCATTTTTCAAAAACTGATGAACAGCCTGAGCCATCATTTCCTGGTCCTGCGGATTAATTTCGAAAGAAGTCTTGCCGGTTAATGGAATTTCAAAGCGACGCATCAGCGGTCGGGCATCCATATCGTGCTGAAAAAGTCGTTGCGCTATGACTATGTCACCAATTTGAATTTCAGGTGAAATTCCACCGGCAACACCTGTAAACACAATCTTATCGACTTTAAATTCAAGGATTAAACTGGTTGCTGTTGTGGCTGCGGCAACCTTTCCCCAGCGGGAAAAAACGGCTACAACATTTTGTCCAAAGAGATTCCCCTTGTAAAAGATTCTGCTTCCATGTTCAATAATTTCTTTGTTTTGAATGGCAGCAATCATTAAATCCATTTCTTCGGGCATAGCACCGATAATTCCTAGTAACATCTTTAAAGAATTTTAGTAATACGCTGAAATAATGTTGGATGCGAATAATTGAAAAACACGTAAAGCGGATGTGGCATGAGATTACTGAGCGATTTAGCCGAAAGCTTTTTCAAGCCCGAAACCAAATGTGGTCCAAATCCATATTTTTTGGCATAAGCATCTGCCTGGTATTCATATTTTCTCGATAACACATTACCTGCCAAGTCCAATAAAGTTGAAATGGGTGTGTAAAGTGTAAAAAAGGCAATGGCATTCAGGTGAAATACAGCTTTTTCACCGCCTAAAACCTGAGCTAACAAATCACTATTCAACATCCAGCCCAGCAAATAAAACAAAATCAGACTGAATGGCAGTGAGAAAGCATAGTTTTTGAGTACATGTTTGTGTTTATAATGTCCGATTTCATGTGCCAGCACTGCCACAATTTCATCGTTGTTCATTTGCTCCATCAAAGTATCATAAAGCACTATGCGTTTTTTGGGACCAAGTCCGGCAAAGTACGCATTTGCCTTGGTAGAACGTTTTGAACCATCAATCACAAATATATTTTTCAGTTTAAAATTCACACCAGAAGCAAATTTCTCAATGGCATCGCGCAATTCGCCTTCAGGAAGCGGTGTTTGTTTGTTAAACAGCGGAACAATCAGTTCAGAATAAAACATGCCCATAACAAGACTGAAAAACGTAGTCACACCAAAGGCCAACAACCAAAAATAGTCGGGTGTGAGGGTATAAATCCAGATAATCAGGTATAAAATGCCACCTCCGAGAATCACACTCAAAGCCCATGACTTCAATTTATCGGTAATGAAAATCAAGGGTGTTACTTTATTAAACTCAAATTTTTCTTCGATAACAAAAGTGTGGTACCAATCAAAAGGTATATTGATGATGTCGTTGACGATAAAAAGAATTCCAAAGAAAAACAAGGAATGTATCATCACATTGTCGGTCCAGGGCTCTACCATGCGGTCGAGCCACCCAAATCCACCCAGACTGTACATCAAAAGAACGAGCACGAAGCTAAATGTGCTTGTTAACGAGCCAAAACGGGCATTGGTTCTGAAATAATCCTGCTGATGTGCATATTTTTCGTCGTCGTAAATCCCTGCTAGGACATCTGGCAGCTTTTTTCGAGAATGGTTAATATTGAGCATGGTTAAATATCGGTCGAAACCGAATTCAATGACTAAGATTGCGATAATTACGATCAATAGAGCCGTTACCATTCAATATTTTGTTTTAATTTTTATAAAAATTCGCATTTTGCGACACAAAAGTAAAAAAAATGTGCAGAATGATGAAATTTTTTGAAGATTTCTCATTTAAAAGTATCTTTGTCGATAAATATTTAGATTATATACATATGCGCTTTTACACTTTAGCATTTATTTTACTGATTCTTGCCGTAATTTTACCGGATTTGTTTTTTTATTTCAAATTGAAAAAATACCGTGTAAAACCAATTATTCAGATCCTGAATTTTCTTCCTTCTATATTTTTCATCACGGTTTTCATCATCATGAAATTATCGGATTCCAGTGAACACAAGCCGGATACTTTTCTTATCTTCATGTGGATTAATTTCGCTTTTATGGTATTGTATGTTCCTAAATTAGTGTATCTTATATTTCACTTCTTAAACTATTTAGTTAACCTTTTTCTAAAAGAAAAAATATACCTGATTCGGTACGCAGGGGTGTTGACGGGCATGTTTTTAA
>JAUSNQ010000197.1 GCA_030655595.1 Paludibacter sp. | reverse complement strand
GTTGTTTTGGACTTACATATTGTGGCGCAAGTGCACGCTTTTTGGGGGTCTTATTCATTATACCTTGCATTTATTTGTCCAAAATTAACCATAATTCGCTAACCTTCAACATATAAACACTTTTTCAGCAGACCCTAATTATTTGCGCATTACAATTGTATAGCAAACAAATTTACTTCTTAATTATCTTCAGCCGGGCTTCGGTGTGTTCTAAGAAGGCATTACATTGGGAAAGGTAGTCCTGCATTTCGTTCATTTCCTCTCCGGAAATATTTTCACTGAACTCGTGCCCCCTTTGCAACATTCTAATATAAGGGTCACATTCCCCCTGTCTGGTGAATTTTTTCAGCGCACCCAGATAATCATCCCTGTAAACCGCCGGAATAATGATTTTTGACTGCCCGCCTTTTACCAGTTCCGCATTCATCATTACCCTGGCAATTCTTCCGTTGCCATCAAGAAACGGGTGTACCTCGCTTATCACAAACATCATATACGCAGCCCTTGAAAACGGGTGCTCAAGTGCTTTGTAAAAACCGAAACTTTGTATCAGGGTTCCCTTTACAAGGTTCAAATCTACAAAAGCCGTACTACCGGCAAAGTTGTTTTTGTCTTTAAAGCTACCCGGTTTTTTTTCCTCTCTTGCAACAAGCATCATTTTATGCCTGTATAAAAGTATTTCAAGCAGATCTTCAGCTGACTGCGGAGTAACCGACATCTCCTGCCTGCTCGAAACAAGCAGGTAAGTTCCCAGTATATCGTGGCTGTCATGATTTCTTGCAGGTAAAGGTTTGTTTGTTTCAATAATTTGCCTTGCTTCATCAATTTCAAAAACGGTTCCTTCGATGTAATTGGAAAAGTAACTTTCAAAAAATGCAAAATTCCGGAAAGATTTATCTGAGGTATTTCTCTCAGGACGGTTTTTAAATTCCTGCTTTTGCAATCCACGAAACAATTCTTCAAACAATTTCATTCTGCCCGGATCAAAAGGAAAGCCAAAAGCCCTTGCCATTGCCAGAGGCGATGAAAGTATTTTCGATGATTGTGTAGTAAGCAACGAGCCTATTATTTTGTCGAGTTTGTCAAACTCTTTTTCCATTTTAAGACTGGTTGCTATTATCCTTGCTCTATCCCTTACGTTGTTGAGTTCTTCTTCGCCGTTAACCCTGATAATCTGTTCCAGTTTTTCTTCGAGCAAGGACAAAGGCAGGCATTTTGATTCTGCTCCTGTTTTTTTTGTTGAAGTCAGGTTTTCCAAAAATGCCCTTGCCTTTTGTGAAGCGTAAAGTTGGCCCGAAATTGCATTATCGCCTTCAAGCGATCCATGCCCTTCAAGAAAACAAAGAGTAATGCCAGGTAGTTTTATTTTACGCGTATAGCTGTAAGTAAGGTATATTTGTCCTGCATCAGTTGGCCTGAACTCAAAAGCCGAGCGATGGCTCAATACAGCTCCGGCGTATAGCTTTCCAAGTATTATGAAGAGGTTTCTTTTGATAATATCTTCGATAGGATCGCTAAGGTTTGAAGAATAGATACGGGGAGCTATCTTCCTTATCTTACCCTCCTTCCGCAGTTTCGAAATTTGTTTCGAAATTTTAGGTTCCGGCGAGCCGGTTATTATTTCCTGGAGGTGAATGCGTGAAATATTTTCCATGATCAGAGCATTTGACAGTAAAATTAGAAAATATTTTCCAGCAAAACCTAAATTAGGTTAAATTATTTCCAAAATAAAAAATCTTCATACATAAATTTTTTCCATAAAAAATTAAGATTGAAGCCTTGTAATCAAAATATTTCCAGGGAAAGGTGAAAATTGGAAAAATATTTCCATAAAACACCGGGTTTTATGAACGGCAATAATCTGGACACAATACCATGCCAGTTACAGAAAGTTAAATCATACAATGACAATGAAAAATATATACAAGGCAGGGCAATGAAATGAATTTTTATTTATCTTCAAGCCCGCAACAATCACATACGGTAAGTACCATGAAACGAAACATCCTTTGCCGCTTATTTCTTTTGCCTGTCCTTTGTTTTGCATTATCCGTCCAAGCCCAAAACATCAGTGTTGAATCGTTTATTAGACTTGATAATGACCTGGACGCACGGGTTCATGCATCAAAACGCGACCAAAACGGCGAAGTTTGTGCCATCATAAAGGTAGTAACGACTGAAACAGGCTTTACATTTGATGGAGGTACGTTGGGAATAGTGGATGCACCGCGTAAAACCGGTGAATATTGGTTATACATTCCCAGAGGTGCGCAACGAATTACCATAGCTCATGATAAACTGGGCGTATTGAGAAATTATTTTTACCCGGTGCCCATAGAAGCCGCCACCGTTTATGAAATGCGTCTGATTTCCGGAAAACTAATAACATCCATTGAAAAACCCGACACCCCTAGTCAATGGCTTATTATAAACTCTGAACCATCCGAGGCAGTTGTCTTTATCAACGATAAACCGGTTGGAAAAACACCTTACCAAAATGAATTACCTACAGGAAATTATACTTACCGTGTATCACGGGAGTTATACTTTCCAGAGGCCGGTGTGATAGAACTTATAAATAGTAAAGAAAGAGCTATTTTAAATTTTAAACTAAAACCAAATTATGGCACTTTACAAATCTCATCACTACCTGAAAGCAATGCTAAGGTTAGCCTTGATGGCATTTATACCGGGAAAATTACTCCTTGTACTATTGAGAATGTACCCGCCGGAGAACATATACTATCTCTTACTAGGGATGAGTATGCAACCGTGTCCAATGTTTTCAGTATTAAACCCGAACAAACACTCGCGCTTCAGTTAAACATGGATGCCATGTTCGGAGAGGTAGAGGTACGAACATTTCCTGAATCCGATATTTATATCAATGGTGATAAAAAGGCATTTGGTAGCTGGAAAGGCAGATTAACACCGGGTATTTATAGTTTTGAAGGGAAAAAAGACAAACATTATCAGGCACTTGAAAAAAGAACCATCGGCGCTCAACAAAAAGCGGATATTTCCTTAAATCTGAGTCCAATAACCGGCAGCCTGAAAATTAAGACAGAACCATTTGATGCAGTAATTAAGTTAAATGGTGATGTTAAGGGGAGTACTCCGATGACCATACGAGATTTAATGATTGGCGATTACAAGCTCGAATTAGCAAAGGATGGTTTTGCAAGCATCAAAAAACCTATAACTATTAAGGAAAATGCTGAAACTTTTATTGACGAGAGCATGAGTAATTACCGAAAAATAAGCATAAGCAGTAATCCGCCCGGTGCTGCAATAAACCTGAATGGGCAGAGTGAGGGCTCTACTCCTTTATACATTACACTGCCATTTGGGAAAAACAAAATTCAACTCGAAAAATCAGGTTATCTTAAATTTACTGACAATTTTATTGTAAACGAGAATCAGGACATTTATCATTGAAGGTCGCAAATTTAGTTACCACACGACTCTGGCGCATAATACATCTCTCAATCATTTGAGAGCCCACGAAAAGGTCAGCGGATGCCGATTGACATTCAATACACTTAATAGAAAGTTCTATAACGATTTTGTTCGTTATTTTAACGATAAAGGTTCAGCCTTAAACTCCATTGGTGCACAAATAAAAAATGTAAAAGCATTTGCAAAGGAGGCCGTTAAACGTGGGTACAAGGTTCATCCGGATGTTCATTCGTTTAAAAGGCTTTCTGAAGAAACCGACAAGGTTTATTTGACCATGGATGAACTATCCTTAATTGATGCTATTGATTTGTCTTCATGGCCAACGTTAGAAAAAGCACGAGACCTTTTTCTTTTTGATTGTTTTACCGGGTTTAGGTATTCCGATCTGAAAAATTTTAAGCAGGAATATCTATCTGATGATTTCATCAGGATAACTTCCGAAAAAAACGGAGTAAAGGTTGTAATTCCTCTTCATCCAATTGCCAGGAAAGTTCTACAAAAGTATAATCAGGTGCTTCCCAGGCTGGTAAATAATACAAAATTTAATGAACGCATCAAAGAAATATGAAAGTCGGCCGGTCTTGTTGAATTGGTGAAAATTTCCAAAACGGTTGGTGGCGTTGAGTTAACGAAAATGATACCAAAAAATGAGCTGGTGACATCACACACAGCAAGGCGAAGTTTTGCCACCAACCTGTATCTTGCCGGAATTGATACCATCAGTATAATGCTATTAACCGGCCATAAAACCGAAAAATCCTTCATGGTCTATATAAGAATTACCAAAGAGCAGAATGCCTATAGGGTGGCAAGTCATCCGTTTTTCAAGTAATCAAGAAGATAGATAGACGAGCATATTCAGCGTTTTTTAGTCCAATTCTCAAGATTTCTGACAGTAATTGGTTTAATATCAAATTTCGGGCTATTGGATTAATTGGCGGTATGGAATGAATTTATTTTCAAAAATTCCGAAACAAATGCATAGGGGACTTGTGTAGATAAAAAACTTATTTCTATATTTGGGGTGAGGGTTTCAAATATAACAACAAAAGAAGTTAAAGTAATAATTCGGATCGACTAGAAGTTTATTATTACCTGAATGTGTGTTTTCTATGCAATTAGTATATAATATTTAATAGTAAGGAATAAACAAAAATCTAAGGAATCAATATAGTTTCAGTAAATAGTTAACCACGTAGAATCTGAATTTAGTGCCAATGATTTGTTATTGTTGGCTTGAACTTTAGAGCAAATTGTCAACCATCGTAAGTCTATAAGGCTATTATGAAAACGAATATAAATAGGAGGAACAATTTGAATGCAGGGGGAACTCCGAAGTTCCATCACCTCAGTAATTTCTTGCTGGACTGTATTTGCATGATGGCTAATTTTCCCTGTATAGGCAAATATAGACTTCTTGTTTTTAATTCGTTAGTTATTAAAGAGATAAAGAAATCATCGTCTGACAAAATGGGTATTGTTATTTAATCTATAGAAATGAATAAAATGAAAAGAACGTTTATTTTTTTATCAACTTTTGTAGTACTATTAGCAGCATGTAATAATAGAAATAGTGAAGACAGAGGAAAACCAGGAGGGATTGTCAAACCAATAGAACCACCAATTGAGTTACCAAAACCAAATTTAAAAGTATACGTGGAGAACTCAGGTAGTATGAACGGATATGTTAAAGGAGTAACCGACTTTGAACAATCAGTTTATAATTATCTAACGGATATAAAAATATCAAACTTGGCAGATAGTTTGAGCCTATATTATATCAATAGTAATATTATACCTCAAGGTTCGGATATAAGTGACTTTATTGAGAAACTTGAGCCCAATACTTTTCAGGCGAAAGGAGGAAACCTTGGCATTTCTGATATTTCAAATGTACTCAAGTCTGTATTGTCGGAGACAAAGGAGAACGAAATTGCCATTTTAGTTACTGATGGAATTTTCTCACCTGGCAAAGGAAAAAATGCAGCTGAATACCTTGTAAACCAGCTAATAGGAATAAAAAAAACAATGGCTGAGCATTTAAGTTCTTATCCTAATACTGCTACTGTTATTTATCAACTCTCTTCACAATTTGAAGGATTTTATTATAGGGGAGTTCTATAAATTAAACTGTTGTAATTCAAATATATATAGCTATATTTGTGTATGAAAAAGCACACAAAAAGCATTAAAAAGCAGTCTTACAAAACGAGTGGGAAACAAGGATTGTTTGATACGCAATT
>JAUSNQ010000196.1 GCA_030655595.1 Paludibacter sp. | reverse complement strand
CCCGATCCGCATACCCACGAGGGAAACATGCAACCGGGGACTTGCTGGTCGTGTAAGAGTCCCGATGTGCCCCGCATGATGCACGAAAAAGGCATTTCTGAATTTTACTCAGGAAAATGGTCGGAACTGGGACACGAAATTGTGAATCCGATTGGGTGTGCCGATTGTCATGACCACCAAAACATGCAGCTCAACATCTCCCGTCCGGGTTTGATTGAAGCATTTGAAAGGATGGGTAAAGACATCAACGATGCTACAGCGCAGGAAATGCGTTCGCTCGCTTGTGCGCAATGTCACGTTGAGTATTATTTCAAAGGTGATGAGAAATACCTGACTTTCCCCTGGCACAAAGGCCTGACGGTTGAAGCCATGGAAGCATATTTCGATGAAGTGGGTCATGTTGACTGGGTGCATACTTTGAGCAAAGCACCTATGCTGAAAGCGCAGCATCCTGATTATGAGTTGTTCATCATGGGACCGCATGCGCAACGTGGTTTGTCGTGCGCCGATTGTCACATGCCCTACAAAGTGGATGGCGGTATCAAATACAGTGACCACCGCATCATGAGTCCGCTGAAGAATATTTCGAGTACTTGTCAGACTTGCCACCGCGACAGCGAAGAGAACCTACGGAATTATGTATATGAATATCAGGATAAAGCATTGGAAATTCGCGATAGAATTGAAGTTGAATTGGCCAAAGCACACGTAACTGCAAAATATGCCTGGGATAACGGTGCAACCGAAACTCAAATGAAAGATGCACTGCAACTCATTCGACAGGCACAATGGCGCTGGGATTTTGTTGTTGCCAGTCATGGTGCTACTTTCCATGCTCCGGTTGAATCGCAACGCATTCTGGCACACAGTCTGGATCGTACCTTACAAGCCCAGCTAGCACTGCAAAAAGTGCTTTTTGCACTGAATGTAAAAGGCGATGTGAATATGCCGGATATTTCAACCAAAGCCAAGGCACAGGAGTACATCGGTCTGGATATGAAACAATTGGTTGAAAAGAAAAACCGTTTCAAACAAGAAGTGATTCCTGCCTGGATCAAAAATGCCGAAGAAAGAGGGAAATTAACATCACAAAACAGATAAAAACAACCTGTTAAAGATTATGCAGAAAGAAAATCCGGGTACAGGTGCTGAACAAAAAAACTGGTGGCAAACGCCTTGGGGCTACAAAGAAAGTCTGGTGGTTGTCGTCGGTTTTCTGTTGGTCGGCTGGTTGCTGCAAATCACGGTCGGCGAATTTGATTACGACATCATTCGTTTTCCAGTTAACATCATGCTGTTAGCAGCTATTTTCGTTGTAGTTTTCTTATTAAGTTTGAAATCTAAAACACCTTTCTTTGCATGGTTATCTGGTGTTCCGCTAAGTATTTCAGTCATAGGTGCCATGCTGTTACTTGGTATCATCATGGGGTTGGTCATGCAAGCACCACCTTCGGTACAAAGTAATACCTTCTTTGGTTTTGATATTGTTACCCGCTCATGGGCCTTTGTGCTGGTTTACTTCCTGACCCTCGTCAACCTGAGTTGCGTGGTGGTTCGCCGTCTTTTAAATTTCACTTGGAAAGATTATGCCTTTTATCTGAACCACATCGGTTTATTACTGCTGCTGATGGCTGGGGGCATGGGTGCTGCCGACCTGCGTCGCTATGTGATGTATGTTGAAGAAGGCAATACCGAATGGCGGGTGTACAGCGATGAAAAAGATGTGCTCGAATTGCCCATTGCCATCAAACTGAATGATTTCTACATGGAAGAATACATGCCGAAATTGGCCATCATTGATAAAACTACAGGCGATGCCATCCCGAAAGAAAAGCCGCAGCTGTTGCAGATTGACACCCTGCAACCCAACTTCAAGATTGCCGGATGGCACATTGAAATCAAGGAATACCTGCACGATGCTATCCGCAACAGCGATAGCACCTATCGTCATGTTCCGATGCCCGGTGCTTGTCCGGCTGTGTTAGTTACTGTAACCAATACCAACGAAAACCTCAGCAAAACCGGCTGGGTGTGTTCCGGAAATTTTGCGCAGTTGTATATGACGATGGAACTGAATGAACAGCTCAGTTTAGTCATGACACGTCCCGAAGCAAAGCTGTTTCGTTCTGATATTGTGGTTTATACCGAAAGCGAAAAAGCCATTTCCCATCAATTGGAAGTCAACAAGCCCCTCAGCATAGAAAACTGGATGATTTATCAGTATGGCTACGATGTTGACAGAGGTAGCGCATCCACCTGGAGCAGCTTTGAATTGGTGTACGACCCCTGGCTGATGTGGGTGTATGTAGGGTTGTGGATGTTTATCGCCGGCTCGGTGTTGCTGATGTGGGAGGGAAAGAAGAAACAAAAATACGAACTCGAATCATGATCACCTGGACTCACTTTATCTCTTTCGCCATACCCGCAATGATTTGCTGGTTGCTGGCTATAGTCACCGTGCATCTCGTCAAACCTAAAGCTTGGGCGATAACATTTTCATTAATTGGAATCCTTGTTTTTGCTGCATTTATCGTGTTGATGTGGGTAGGAATGGAACGCCCGCCTCTTCGTACGATGGGTGAAACACGTTTGTGGTACACCTTTTTTCTTTCGACGATTGGATTGGTGATGTATGTGAAGTGGAAATACAACTGGATTTTAACTTACAGCTTAGTCGTGGCTTCTGTGTTTATCATTATCAACATACTGAAACCGGAAATTCATTCAAAAAACCTGATGCCTGCGCTGCAAAGCATCTGGTTTGTGCCCCATGTCACTGTATACATCTTGTCTTACTCTTTTTTGAGCGCCGCGACCATTGCCGCCATCATCTTGTTAAGTCAGTATCGAAAACGGGAACCAAACATCCAATTAGTTGCTTTTACCGATAACCTGGTTTATGTAGGTTTTGGACTGCTGATGATTGGTCTGCTTATTGGTGCCGTTTGGGCAAAAGAAGCCTGGGGACACTATTGGAGCTGGGATCCGAAGGAAACCTGGGCATTCATCACAGCAGCATCTTATCTGATTTATATACACATCCGGCTGCGGGAAACAAAACCGAAACGATTCACCTTTTGGTTGGTGATTATCTCGTTTGTCTTTCTGATGATTACGTGGAAAGGCGTGAATTACCTGCCGTCAGCGCAAAATAGTGTGCATGTTTATAGTAAATGAATTTCAAGAGTCATTTTTGATATTTTTTACCCCATATTTTCAACATGGTGAGTTCAACCTTTTGTTGGATTTTAGTTTGCTGCAATCACTCCTTTAATCCCGAGATGGCCATTTCAGCAGTGGGGGTGATACTTATTTTATGCTGATTTTCAGAGTTTGGAAGATAAAAAAGTCTGCAACTCTTAGATGATAAGAAATTGCAGACCTGATTTATATCTTAGAAAGAATTTAGAAATTCAGCATTGCCCCTACAGAAACCGCCCTGATATCCGGTCCTTTTTGTGATTGGAAAATACTAAACGGCGAGTATTTCGCATACACATTCCACGACCCGTAGCCGATTTGTCCGTGAAAGTCAAGCGAAACGGGAGCAACATTCAGTCCTTTTCCTTCAACATCCCTGATGGTATTGTTGTTTGTATCTTTATATTTTACTTTATACGAAGCAAAAGTATTTACCCCTCCGATAACACCTGCAGATACAAAGAATTTTTGACTGCGACCGAAAGTGGGCTGCCACTCGAGCAACAGAGGAATAGTGAGGTGGAAGGTTCGCAGGCGGCTGTATTCGTAATTGACATCGGCAGGTGCATTATATACATCAGTAATGCCATCTACTTCCACCATATGTTTGTTCATATCTAAGAAATAATTCCGCCAATTAAATCCAAGACCGGTGGTTAAACCGATGTTGTTGCGATATATCGGAAGTATTTTTTCGATTAAATTGAAAAAGAATTCATTGGATGATTCTGATTTCAGCGACACGCCATCGATATTGTTAAAATTCAGATTTTGATCGGCAATATTGGCAAAACCCCAACCGATACCAGCCCAATGCGGTTCCATGGAATATTTACGTTGACTTTTCGATTTAGTCAGAAATGGTAATTGAATTCCAATTTCTTCCATAACCGTCCATTTTTCGTAACTTTTTCCATCTGTAAAAACGCCTTCATACAGTTGTTCGTATGGAGTATCATTTTGGTCGTAAATTTTCACTTTTATTTGCCCGATACTATCTTCGATGTGAATGGTTTTGTTGTTAAATCTGATGGTTGTATCGTTTTCTGCCAGCTCAACTGCTTTTGTCGAAATGGATACCAATAAAATTGCAGTGATAAAAAGAATTAACTTTTTCATTTTCTTGAATATTAAATGTTTATACTTATTTTTTCTTTAAAATTAATTTTAATACATCCTCCGAGTCGCTTTTCGACTCGATATAAATCAGCGTGATAACATGTTTCGGATTAGAATTCTCGTTGAATAAAATCAAGCGATGGAACTTTCCTTTTGGCGGAAGTTGCAGGAAAATAGAGGTAGGGACTCCATTTGCAACAACTTGTTTCACTTTCTTTGCACCGATTTCGTCTTTAACAAGACTGCTCCGTATTAAGTCTCCGGCCTCAGGATTATCTCTGATGGTCATGCTCTTAAATAGCGAAAATTCGTATCCTTCGAGCATTTCACCTGTAAGTTCCACCATCACCACCCCTTTTTGATTTCCATACTGATCGAAAACCTTTTTGATTTCCAAGTCGCTTTGAGCCTCAATACTTCGGATTCCTGCGAATCCAACCAGCAACATCAGCACTAAACAAATTTTCATTGATTTCATATTGTTTCAATTTTATTTTCTTAATTATTCCTCCGTGGCAAAGACATCTAATTGTCTTTGTATAATATCCTTATTGCTCACTGTATTTAGATTTTGTTCCACCAACTGTTGTCCGGATGGCAAGCTCTCAATGGATGCCATTGCATGTAATATTATTTCTTTCATATTCGTAATTTTCCTGCCATCAATGTATGCATAACTTGCATGAGCCTCTATTATAAATAGTTGAATGCTGAAAATACCCACGAGCAATACTGCTGCAACCCCTGCCCAACGCATATAAGAGCGCAAATTGAAATGCGTTTTTTCCGGTTGTGGTCTCAAATACCCGAAAATAGCCTTCTCCGCTTCATAACGATCGGGGAGATTTGGTTGTAAAAGAAAACCCTGAAGTTGACGTTCTTCTTCCACGCTGGTCAATCCTTCGTAGTATCTTTCAATCAGCTGATCAGCCTGTTCTGAAGTCATTTTATATTTTATCTTGATTTTCATGCTGTTGTCCATTTAATGTAAGCTTCACGTACTTTTTTTCTTGCCCTCGATAAATTTACCCTTACCGCATCCGGCTTAGTTCCTGTAATTTCAGCAATTTCTTCAACCTCATATTCTTCCATATCTTTCATCCGGATAATCTCTTGCTGTAATTGAGGAAGCTGTTTGATAATCCTTCGTAATATCTCTTCGGTGTTTCTTCGCTCCAGTTGTAAATAGGGATTGTCGTGCGACTCTCGGAGGTGATGTGTGTCATCCAGCGAATCAGTTCGTTTTTTCACCCTCAGTTTATCGAGACAATGATTTTTTGTAACCGTCGTTGCAAAAGCTGCTGCATTATCATATCTGTCCAACGAATCGCGTGTTTGCCAAAGCTTGAGAAGAACCTCCTGCACGGCATCCTCAGCATCTTCTTCCTCCTGCAGTAATTTATGTGCTATGTGGAAGAGTTTGTCGCGTATGGGCAGTATCTCTGCCTTAAATCGTTCCTGACTCATTTATTGCTATGACGAATGAAAATTGGAAACATAACATCGGGTGTGTGTTTTTTTAAATTTAATCACGCCTGCGGTGTGTTTGCAAAGTTAAAATATTTATTTTTAGTGTTGAAAATTATGATTCAGATTTATTTTAATTGAATTTATTTATTCAATATGTTGTTATTTTGATAAATATGTCGTATGTTTGCGACATAAAACATTATGAGATGAGAAAACCGGAAGTATTTGATATAGAACTACAAGACCTGGCTGCATTTGCCAAAGTAATTTCGCATCCCGCCAGATTGGCCATTTTGAAGTATCTGGCTGAGACTAAAACCTGTATTTCGGGAGATATATCCGACAGTTTGCCACTAAGTCGTACAACTGTTTCGCAACATTTGAAAGAATTACGTGATGCAGGATTGATTCATGGTGAAATTGACGGATTGAAAATCAATTATTGTTTGTGTGGAACTTGCATTGAAGATAAATTAGAACTATTCGATCATTTTTTCAGTTCAATTAAGTCGGCAAGTACAGTTTGTGAAGCAGATAAGTGTAAATAAATTATAACAAAATTATGATAGATATAAAAGAAATCAGCCCCTTGATAGCTAGAGAATTAACGGAATCAGGAGCCTTATTTATAGATGTAAGAGAGCAGGTAGAATTAGATGAGCAGGCTTACATCGTTTCCAATATTCAAAACATCCCTTTTAGTACATTTGATGAGCATTATCAGAATATTCCAAAGGATAAAAAACTGATATTGGCTTGTCGTAGTGGTGTTCGCAGTCTGAGAGTTGCACAATTTCTTGTCATACAAGGATGGGATGCTGAAAACATATATAACTTAAAAGGAGGAATTCTGGCATGGACAATGGATCGATTACCAACAAAAATAGGAAAACGCAGCTTCACCATGGCAAAACCTACATCTTCATGTGGATGTGCTAGTGATTCATCCGGCACATGTTGTTAAAATTAAATTCAAATCTGTAAATTATAAATCATATACAAAATAAACATAAATGAAGGTATTAATTCTTTGTACAGGAAACTCATGCCGCAGTCAGATGGCACACGGCTGGTTACAATCGTTTGATAAAAACATCACAGTTTGCTCAGCCGGAACGGAAGCAAGCGGAAAACTCAACCCAAAAGCAGTAAAAGCAATGGCTGAAGTCGGAATCGATATCAGTCACCACACATCAGATTCGGTTGAAAAGTACCTTGGCGAGGAGTGGGACTATGTCATGACCGTTTGCGGAGGTGCCAATGAAGCTTGTCCGGCTTTTCTTGGAAAAGTAAAGAAACGTTTGCACATCGGATTTGATGATCCCAGTCATGCTGTTGGAACCGAAGATTTTATCTGGAGCGAATTTATAAGGGTAAGAGATGAAATTAAAGCAGGCTTTTACAAATTCTATGTAGAAGAAATCAAACCGCAGTTATGAAACGAGCATGAGTAAGAATTATTAACCAAAGTTGATGAAAATTTGACATGCGAGTTTCATGTGACAACTAAAAAATAAATTATTTACATATGAAATCGAAAGATTTAAAACTTGTAGTGCAGGAAAAATACGGTGAGATTGCACAACAAAGTATGCTTCAGGAAACAGTATCTTGTTGCGGAACCTCCGGTTGTTGCGGAGAATTGGAATTCAGTATGATTGGTGATGAATATACCGGTGTTGCAGGTCATCATCCCGATGCCGATTTGGGACTGGGTTGTGGATTGCCAACTCAGTTTGCTGATATCAACGAAGGGGATTCGGTGCTTGATTTGGGAAGTGGAGCTGGAAACGATTGTTTTGTGGCAAGAGCCATTGTTGGTGCAAGCGGCAAGGTAACCGGACTCGATTTTACAGAAGCTATGATAAAAAAAGCCAGAATCAACAATCAAAAATTGGGTTACGAGAATGTTGAATTTATACAAGGAGATATTGATTCGATGCCCTTTCCTGATAATCAGTTTGATGTAGTTATTTCGAACTGTGTGCTGAATTTGGTTCCTGATAAAGAAAAAGCATTTGTCGAAGTTATGCGGGTTATGAAGCCCGGCGGACATTTCTGTGTTTCAGATGTGGTAACAAAAGGAAAACTGCCTCAAAGTCTCAGGAATGATGCTGTGATGTATGCTGGTTGTGTTGCAGGAGCATCTGACATCAATGATTATTTGAAAATAATTGAAAAACAAGGGTTTAAGGATATAACCATCCACAAACAGAAATTAATTACAATTCCCGAAGAAATTCTCGTGAAATATTTAACAGATGAAGCAATAAGCAGTTTTAAGATTAGCGAAACCGGAATTTTTAGTATTACAGTCTCAGCAAAAAAATAAGCAGAACATGAGTAACGAATCAGCAAAAATGTCGTTCTTCGACCGTTATCTATCGCTTTGGGTCGCGTTGTGTATTGTTGCGGGTATAGCAATTGGTAAATTGCTGCCTGTTGTTCCCGAAACTTTAGGAAAATTCGAGTATGCCAATGTCTCCATTCCGATTGCCATTCTCATCTGGATTATGATATTTCCGATGATGCTGAAAATTGATTTCAAAAGCATTGTGGATGCAGTGAAAATGCCCAAAGGTCTGACGGTTACGTTGGTGGTAAACTGGCTCATCAAGCCTTTTACCATGTTTGGAATTGCCTGGTTATTCTTCTTCGTGATATATAAATTGCTGATCCCAGCCGATTTGGCAAAAGAATATCTTGCAGGTGCGGTATTGTTGGGAGCTGCTCCCTGTACGGCCATGGTTTTTGTGTGGAGTCATCTTACGAAAGGTAATCCTGCTTATACACTGGTACAGGTAGCCATCAACGATTTAATTATCATTGTGGCATTTATTCCTATTGTAACGTTGTTGCTTGGAATTACAGGCATATCTATTCCCTGGAATACATTGATCATGTCGGTGGTGTTGTTCGTGGTGATACCGCTCGTTTTAGCTTATTTAGTCAGAAACTCGGTGATTGCACATCGTGGAAAGGAGTTCTTTGAAAATATTTTTCTGAAGAAATTTACCGGCATAACCATCACAGGTTTATTGCTTACGCTCATCATCATTTTTTCTTTTCAGGGGGATGTAATCCTGAAAAATCCGTTGCATATAGTATTGATTGCTGTGCCGTTGATCATTCAGACTGTCCTGATTTTTTTCATCGCGTACGGATGGGCAAAACGCTGGAAATTACCGCACAACATCGCTGCTCCGGCATCACTTATTGGTGCCAGTAATTTCTTTGAACTGTCGGTGGCAGTAGCCATAGTCCTGTTTGGACTGAACTCAGGAGCCACGCTTGTTACTGTTGTGGGGGTGTTGGTAGAAGTGCCAGTGATGTTGGCGTTGGTTAAAATTGCCAACAAAACTGCCTGGAAATAGGGAGATGGGATTAGAAACCAATCGGTTTTAATCCCAATCCGGTTTTCTCGTCCAACCCGAACATCAGATTCATATTCTGAACGGCTTGTCCCGATGCGCCTTTCAGTAAATTATCTATCATGGAAACAATGAGCAGTTTATCTCCATGTTTTTCAAGATAGATAATTGCTTTATTGGTATTCACCACCTGTTTCAAATCCGGATTTTTATCAGTAACGAAAGTAAAAGCAGCATTCTTGTAAAAATGATGATAAAGCTCTTTGGCTTCTGACAGTGATAAAGCACATTTGGTATAAGTTGTTACATAAATACCACGCGTAAAATTACCTCGTACCGGAATAAAGTTCAGTGCCTGGGTGAATTCCGGCTGAAGTTGCCTGAGCGACTGTCCAATTTCCTCCAGGTGTTGATGTTCAAAAGGTTTGTAGATAGAAATATTGTTATTTCTCCAGCTGAAGTGGGAAGTTGAAGAAGGTTTAACTCCCGCACCAGTTGAGCCTGTTATAGCATTCACATGGATTTCATCTTTTAAAATCCCTTTTGCTGCCAAGGGTAATAAACCAACCTGGATGGCAGTAGCAAAACAGCCCGGATTAGCAACCCGGTTAGCTTTACGTATGGCTTCGTGATTCAATTCAGGTAATCCGTAAACAAAATCGTTGTTTGTACCTTTTGCCCGGTAATCAGTCGATAGGTCAATGATTTTTACGTTTTGCGGTACAGCATTTTGTTCCATGAATTTTTTGCTGTCGCCATGAGCCGAACAAAGAAACAGGGCATCGACTTCATTTAAAGGCAACTCAGACGTGAATGCCAGGTCAGTTTCCCCGATGAGACCGCTGTGAATTTCTGTTACCGGATTTCCTGCATTGCTGTTGCTGTTCACGAATTTTATTTCAACATTAGGATGATTGATCAGTATCCTCAGTAATTCTCCGGCAGTATAGCCTGCGCCGCCAATGACGCCTGTTTTAATTTTTTTCATGAGATTGGTAGTTAATCAGTAAAAATTATACAACTTCGTGAATCGTTTTTCTGCTTCTGATTCTTTCAAATACAATGGTTCGTGCAGCCTTTTCTTCCTCAATATCATAATCATCTTGTAATCCTAACCAGAATTTTGCGGAATTGCCAAAATACAGACTTAAACGTAACGCCGTGTCAGCGGTTATTCTCCGTTTTCCTTTGATAATCTGAGAAATACGTGTTTGTGGAATTTCCAGATCTTTAGATAACTTATAAGCAGAAATCTCCATCGGGATTAAAAACTCCTCATTTAAAATTTCGCCCGGATGTATGTTGTTTAATGTGTTCATATTGATCTGTTTAATTAGTGATAATCAATTATTTCTACTTCGAATGAGTGATTGTTTTCCCATTTAAAAATAATTCTCCATTGATTGTTGATGCGAATACTATAATAGCTATTCAAGTTTCCAGAAAGTTTCTCCAAATGATTTGAAGGGGGAATCCGCAAATCAGTAATATTTTGAGAGTTGTTGAGCATCCTTAATTTACGTCGCCCAATTTGTTGAATATCAGTTGGAAAACGTTTAACTCTTTTTCCTTCCCAAATTTTTTCAGTGTCTTTGGAGCCAAATGAAACAATCATACTGTCGATTTAAGTTAGTAACGTCAAAGGTAAGTATTTTGTTTGAAATAAACAAATTATAATAAATCAGGTCTTAATAATCTTGTTCTTTCCACCGATTGCTCATGCATCCATTCCTCAATTTTTGCCTGATGACCGGAAAGTAATATATCAGGCACCTTCCAGCCTTTGTATTCGGCGGGACGGGTATAGACTGGTGGAGCAAGCAGATTATCCTGAAAGGAATCCGACAAAGCGGATGTTTCATCACTGATAACGCCCGGGATAAGCCGGACGATCGCATCTGTCATCAAAGCTGCGGGAATCTCTCCACCGGTAAGCACAAAATCACCTATACTGATTTCTTTGGTGATGAAATGTTCCCTGATGCGATGGTCGATACCTTTGTAATGCCCGCACAAAATTATCAGGTTTTCGGAGAGTGATAAGCGATTTGCCATCGGTTGATTGAACTTTTCTCCATCGGGCGAAGTGTAAATGATCTCGTCGTAATTTCTTTCTGATTTCAACTGCGTAATAATCCGGTCGATCGGCTCAATTTTTAAAACCATACCCGCTCCAAAACCAAAAGCGTAATCATCTACATGCCTGTGTTTGTCGGTAGCGTAATCCCGCAGATTGTGCACGCAGATTTCCACCAGACCTTTCTCCTGTGCCCTTTTCAGGATGGAGAAATTCAGCGGACTGTCCAATAATTCGGGAACGGCAGAAATGATATCGATGCGCATCTTGATAATTTTAAGTACAAAAGTACAAAAAAGGATGTAATCACAGGTTGGATGCCAGCCATTTTCTGATGACTTCCGGAGATTTTCCCCTGCGTTCGGCATAATTGTTCAGCTGATTATCATCGATTTTGCCTATCATGAAGTATTTTGACTTAGGATGGGCGAAGTAAATTCCGCATACAGATGCGTTGGGGAACATGGCTCCATTTTCTGTCAGTTGAATGCCGATGTTGTTGAATTTTATCAGAGGATCAAGCTCGAAAATGATGGATTGATCGGGCAATGACGGATAGCCAACAGCAGGGCGGATTCCCTGATAATGCACCTTGTACATTTCCCCAATATCTTTTTTCTCATCAGGCGCATAGCCCCAGTATTTTGTGCGTACCTCATAATGCAGCCATTCAGCGGTTGCTTCGGCGATGCGGTCAGACAGGGTTTTTGCGAGTATTGAGCTATAATCATCGTTATCTTTCTCATAACCTGCAGCAAAAGTCTCCACGCCAAGAACAGTAGTGGCGAACACACCCAAATAATCATCTGCAGGTTTGATGAAGTCTGCTAATGCATAACAGTATCCGTCAGAAGCGGGTTGTTGTTGGCGTAAAGTCGGGATGCAAACCTCTTTTTCGTCATGTATGACAAAAATATCATCATCTTTCGCATAAGCAGGATAAATTCCAACTGAAGCGTTGATTGTGAGGACTTTCTTTTCTCTGAATTCCCGGAGCATTGCCTGTGCATCTCTATATAGTTTGATGGCTTCTTCAGCTTTAGCTCTTTCAGATTCCGGAATCTTTTGTAACCAGCCGGTTATACAAGAAGCACAGTCGCAGACGGTTTCAATGCCTTCGTATTTACCTGATATTCGCCAGGCCAAAAAGAAAAATGACCAGTGAATAAAAGGTGCAATTTCGTTGAGGTTGATATCTTTGAACTCAATTAAACCGATATGTTTGGGTGTTTCGTTCATATTTTATTGTTTTAGTATCATTAAGCCATCAGTACCAGACTGAGTGCCATGACGGCCATGCCGCCGATTAATCCGTAAATGGCCACATGGTGTTCGCCGTATTCTTCGGCTGTTGGAAGCAATTCATCCAAGGAAATATAGACCATGATTCCGGCCACTCCGGCAAAAATAAATCCGAAAGCGGCATCGGCGAAAAACCAACTCAACAAAAAGTAACCGATGATGGCTCCAACGGGTTCGGCCAGACCGGACATGAAAGAATAGAAGAATGCTTTTTTCTTACTTCTTGTTGCATAGTAAATAGGAGCTGATACAGCCAGTCCTTCAGGAATATTGTGAATAGCAATGGCCACGGCAATACTGATTCCCAATGTTGGATCAGCCATGGCAGCCATAAATGTGGCCAAACCTTCCGGAAAGTTGTGGATTGTTATCGCAAGTGCCGAAAATAATCCCATCCGCATCAGTTTGCTTTTGTCTCTTTTACCTAAATTGTCGTAATCTCTTGTTTTGTTAATTTCATGTGGGTTTTCTCCTGATGGAATTAATTTGTCGATGATACCTATGAGGGCAATACCTGCAAAGAAACCGATGATGGTAAACCAATATCCGGGTTTAGCGCCAAATTCGATGGTTAAAGCATCTTTAGCCTTGGCAAATATTTCAACCAAAGAAACATAAATCATTACTCCGGCAGAAAAACCAAGAGATGCAGCCAAAAATTTTGGGTTGAACTTTTTATGCAGAAATCCAATGAGACTTCCGATACCGGTAGCTAACCCTGCAAAAAGGGTTAATCCGAAGGCAAAAAGTATGTTTGAAGTTTCCATGTTCGGGGTTTAATTTTCTAAAACGCAAAGGTATGGTAAAATGTTCGGATAAAATATCCTCGAAGAAAACCGAAAAAACAAAAAACATCGGATTATCGAAAAAAATACCTTATTTATTTTCTTCTTTAATCCGATGCAATATTTTGTTGTTAATTGACTACAAGCTTTCTCCGAAATCTTCTTTAAACTTGGCTACTAATTTTTGTGGCCAATCACTTGTTGGTTCCAGTTTACCCATGAAGAAACGCAATACCGGTGGTTCGTAGTTGAATTTCAAACCGCCGATTAAGGCGCGGTTATCATACAACCAGGTTAAGCGATCTTCTACATATTTAATCTGTGAAAGTGTGAACACACGACGAGGAACCGCCAAACGCAACAGTTCCATGTCGGCATAAGTCTCGTTACCGTACTCATCGCGCTGGTTCGATATTGAGCCACGTTCCATACCACGAACACCTGAAATCAGGAACAAGGCAGCTGCAAGTGCGCCCGCAGGATATTGCGTTTGTGGAATGTGTGCACAAATTTGCATGGCATCCAAATGGGCTCCCAATACACCGGCTGGTTTGATAACAGGAATACCCTTTTTGTCTAATTCGCCTACAAGGTACTTAATAAATGCAGGACTTTGACTGATAATCGTTTCATCTAATGTTTCGTAAAGTCCAACCGCCATTGCTTCGACTTCCCTGATTGACATACCTCCATAAGTTAAAAATCCCTCGTATAAAGGAACCAAAGCTTCCAGTTCTCTGAAAATCTCAGGGCTGTCGGTACACATACCTCCACCGCGGGAAGAACTTAGTTTGCGAGCTGAGAAATAGCATAAATCTGCCAGGGCGGTCATGGCACGCATGACGGTTCCCATATCTGAATCTTTGTATTCTTCCTCTCTTTGAATAATCAAATAGGCATTTTCGCCAATCAAGCTACAGTCGAGAATCAAGCGAATGCCATATTTATCTGCAACTGCACGTACGTCACGCAGATTCTGCATCGAGAAAGGTTGACCGCCAATTAAATTTGTGGAAGCTTCCATCCGGATGAAAGGGATATTCTTGGCACCGTATTGCAAGATGACTTCTTCTAATTTCTCGATATTCATATTACCCTTGAAAGGATGACTCGAGTTAATCACGTATGCTTCATCGTACAATAATTCAGCAATTTGTCCGCCTTTGTCGGTGATATGTGCCATAGCGGTTGTGAAATGGTAGTTCATCGGAACCAAGCTGCCTTTGCGAACATAAGCGATGGCGATGATGTTCTCGGCTGCACGTCCTTGATGGACCGGCAATAAGAGTTTTTTGCCCAATACGTCTTGTACGGCTTTTTCCAAGCGCACAAAACTCTGTGAGCCTGCATATGCATCGTCAGCCTGCATCATGGCTGCTAATTGATTGTCACTCATTGCGTTCGTTCCGGAGTCAGTCAACATATCCAGAAAAACATCTTTCGTACTTAATTGAAAAGTGTTAAATCCTCCTTCGTAAAGTGCTTCTAAGCGACGTTCGATGGGAACTAAATGGAGTTTCTGCACAATACGTGTTTTGTGCAATTCAAGCGGTAGATTTTCTCCGCTATAAAATTTGATTTCTTGCATAGCTATTACAAAAAAATAATTAAAATTTATTGATAATTAATTGATGATTCTAACAAAAAAAAAGTGCCTGTCAAACAAGCACCCTGTCTTAAAAATAGGCGTTCTATTTAAAATTCAAAGACTTTTGCCCACAAAGATATGATTTTTTTTACTTTTTGCATGAAAAATTTACGATTTGCAATATTTATTTTTTACTGATATCGACGAGGAAATCTTCAATTCTACTTAAAGTCTGCCACGAATTGCCATTGGAGTTATTAACCATGATGGTAAATGCCCATTCTTGTTGAGGTTGAATGATATAGCCTGTATATGATCTTACCCTGGCAATCGTTCCACTTTTAGCAAAAACTTTACCTTCGATAGCCGTCTTTTTTAATATGCCGGCAATGGTTCCTGTTTTTCCGGCAATGGCCAGACTATTGAAAAAAACCTCTTTGTGCTTGCTTTTTTGATACATATATGCCATCAAGTCAGTTAAGAAGGAGGCTGAAACAGCATTGGTGGGACTTAACCCCGAACCGTCGTTCTGAAAAAGTTGGCTTACATCCAATCCTTTTGATCCCCAAAAATTACGGATGATTTCGATGGATTGCTTGTTTGTGGCAACCGCAACCCTGCTCAGACTGATTGATTTAAAAAGTTGCTCTGCATAGAAGTTATTGCTTTTTTCATTGGTCTCTTTGATAATCTGACTGAGTGGTACAGAAAAGTGACTGTAAATATTGGTTGTTCTGGCTTTATGGACAGGGAAGCTAAGTCCCGTGACAGGAAGAGTTGTTGCGGGATTTGAAATTTGAATGCCGTTTTGTGACAATTGTTCATGAAAATCGAGTGCAAGTGTTAGTCCCGGATTCGGCAATTCTGCTTTCACCGCAAACCCCGGTCTGTTGGCAGGAATTTCGCCGCGTACCGAACGGTTCAGATTTTTCGGATAGCCGTAGAAATAAGCGCTATCGAAAGTGATTCTGCTGCTCAGGAGATTGTTTTCAATTTGCAGTCCTGCTACTTTTGGGAAAATGTCGATGATTTCCGGAGTTGTTCCGGCTATGCCTGATTTAAAAGTGACACGCAGGGAGTTGTCTAAATAAGCAAGGGCATATATGCCGGGGGCATAGTAGTTGCCAATATCATCCCATGTCCATTTGGGGTTTGCTCCTTCATTGTCAAATCGACTATCATCTGCAACAACTCTTCCGTTGATATTTTTTATACCTGCAGCTTTCACAGCATTCACCCATTTGGCAAGAAAATTTCTATCGCCCATTCTGGAAGAACCCAGTGTGGGATCACCGCTTCCTACAATGTACAGATTGCCATTTAATACGCCATCAGATCCAATATTGCCATCATAAGCGATTACGGTTTCATAACGAAAATCAGGACCAAAAATCTCCAAAGCAGTTGCTGTGGTAATTACCTTCATCGTTGACGCAGGAATGGTAGCATGATTCGGGCGGTAACTGCAAATCTCTTTACCTGTTTTTAAATCCCTGACCATGATGCTGATATTCGCATTTCTAAGTATGGGTGTTGAGACGAATTTATCTATCGGATTCTCTGAAAAAACGGTTGTAGTTAAAATGAATAGGACTACCAATAAATAAAACTTTTTGCACATAATTGAAATGATAAAATTTTAAAATAATATATGTAAGAAATAAAATACAGGAAGTTCAGTTTTAAAACAACGTCATCTGACCGGTAATCTCATCGATAATTTTTCGGTTATCCGGCTTTTCATCACTCACGGGTGGTAATATGTCCTCTTCTTCTGATGTTAGTGGTTTTTCTTTATTAACTGACACTGATTCTTTCGCACCATTGTCATTGCCGTTTTCATTCTCATCACCATTGTCGTCACTATTCTCATCTCCTCCTGTCAGGTCTTCTTCCGTTGCTTCCTGGGCATTCGAGGTATAGTTTTCAACCGGCTCCTTGAAGTGAATGGGTTCCAGTTCGTTGACTTTCAGCACTTCGTAGGTAGTCAATCGTTTTCCTTTGGCTTTGTAACTCTTGACGCCGATAAAGTCCTCAGCTTCCACGACCAAGGCTTCGCGGTAAGCATCATTGCCTCCAAACAGCATCTCAAATCGTGGATAGTCCTGATCGGAAAGCAGAATTAACCTTGATTCTGGATTATCCCCGAGAATATTCTGCGGCTTTTGACTTGCTTCGAGTTGAAAACGTTTCAGGTAATAGTATTGCTGATCGGCATCGAACAACACCAGCGACCATGTTTTATGGGGATTGAACTTCTCTATCACGAGGATGTCCTTTTCGTAATGATTGCTTAAATCGAAATTTGACATGTAATAGTCACCCTTCGAAGAAACAACCAAAATCAAGTCTTCACTGTGGAATTCTCCGATGTATTCGCCACGCTTGTCGTAATTCAAACGCAACACATCCCTGTCGAACCACACCTGACGGCCACCCAGCGTTGATCCGCCTTTGTGTTTCAGCGCAATTTTATGTATGTCGTTTTTGGTCAGGATGTTGCCCTGCGACTGCCTTCCTTTGATGGTGATATCACAGAAATCCTTTTCGAAAATCAATTTGGTCAGGCGGGGCTTTGGTTTTAACGTTACCCTAATCACTTCGGCCTCAGCATTTGGGTTTGAAGTGAAATACATAATCTTAGAGCCTAATTTACCCTGTGTAATGTCGTATTCTTTATCGCGGGTAATGCCGTTTACAGCAAAACGTTTGATGTAGTAAGGTCCGGATTTTCCGTCTTTGTATACGGTGTTATAGACCGTGCGCTGGTCATTTTTTCTGAAGACATCAACGTGCAAAATATTCTTCCCAACAAACAGCTTATCCGCTACTTTCACAATTTTATACTTGCCATCTTTCAAGAAGATTATGATATCATCGAGATCGGAGCAGTTGCAAACAAATTCGTCTTTGCGCAAAGCAGTTCCAACAAAACCTTCTTCTCGGTTTAAATACAATTTTTCGTTTGCCTCTACCACTTTGGTGGCAACAATGGTTTCGAAATTCCGGATTTCAGTTTTTCGAGGATAATTTTTACCGTATTTGTTTTTCAGACTTTCGTACCAGAAAATTGTATAATCTACCAGATGTTCTAATTCATATTCGATTTCTTTGATTTTTTTCTCTAAAGCAATCAGGGTATCGTTGGCTTTTTCTGAATCGAATTTTGTGATTCTCATCATTTTGATTTCCAACAGTTTCAATAAATCTTCGCGGTTAACTTCCCGAATAAAATCAACTTTAAAAGGCTCTAATCTTTTATCGATATGCGCCAACACAGCATCCTGCGAAGTGCTATCTTCAAAACCTTTATCTTTATAAATCCTATTTTCGATGAATATCTTTTCCAACGAAGTAAAGAAAAGTTGCTCCAGCAATTCTGCTTTTTGAATTTCCAGTTCTAATTGCAACAAGTCTTTGGTATGCTCACAACTGATACGCAGCATATCGCTGACCCGCATAAACCGGGGTTTCTTATCGTGAATTATACAGCAATTGGGTGAAATGCTAATCTCGCAATCGGTAAAAGCATACAGGGCATCAATGGTTTTATCTGAAGAAGAACCGGGTTGTAAATGCACCAATATTTCTACATTAGCCGCAGTGTTGTCATCTACTTTGCGAATTTTTATCTTGCCCTTATCCGAAGCTTTGATGATAGATTCAATAACTTTGGTGGTATTTGACCCATAAGGAATCTCTGTGATTGCAAGGGTTTTGTTATCAACCTTGCTGATTTTGGCACGAATTTTTACTGCACCTCCTCTTTCACCATCATTATAGCGACTGACATCTATCGAGCCACCAGTCTGAAAATCAGGATACAGCACAAATTCTTCGCCTTTCAGATAAGCAATACAGGCATCCAGCAATTCATTGAAATTATGCGGAAGAATTTTGGAGTTGAGTCCGACTGCGATGCCTTCCACCCCTTGAGCCAGCAACAAAGGAAATTTCACCGGCAGCGAAATTGGTTCTTTGTTGCGACCGTCATAAGATTGTTTCCACTCGGTAGTTTTGGGATTGAAAACCGTCTCGATGGCAAACTTCGACAAGCGCGCTTCGATGTAACGGGGTGCAGCAGCTCCGTCACCCGTGAGAATATTTCCCCAGTTACCCTGACAGTCAATCAACAAGTCTTTTTGACCCAATTGGACTAAAGCATCTCCGATAGAGGCATCGCCATGCGGATGAAACTGCATGGTATGACCGACGATGTTCGCTACTTTATTGTACCGACCATCGTCCAATCTTTTCATAGAATGAAGAATACGACGCTGAACCGGTTTCAGTCCGTCATAAATATCGGGTACGGCACGCTCCAGAATTACGTACGAAGCATAATCCAAAAACCAATTTTGGTACATACCCGATAAATGCAGCTTACTGAATTTGTCGGCTATTTTCGGGACTTTATATTTAGATGGTGTCGCAGAAGCATTCGAATCTTCGATATCGCTTCCGCCATCAGTTATTGGCTCCTGATCAATTTCTCCGTCAATTATTTCGTCTGTACTCATGCGTTTAACGTCGTTTTAATTTTCAACCTACAAAAGTAAGAAAAAAACAAAAAAAAACAGTAAATTTGCGCCTTAATTTATGAACAGGTAGTTATGGCTTCTCAAGAAGATGTTTTCAAGAAATTAATTGCACATTGCAAAGAGTATGGATTTGTTTTTCCATCGAGTGAAATTTACGACGGTCTGGGCGCCGTGTACGACTATGGTCAGAATGGTGTTGAGTTGAAAAACAACATCAAAAAATACTGGTGGGACAGCATGGTGCTGTTGAACGACAACGTGGTAGGTATTGATTCTGCCATTTTCATGCATCCAACGACATGGAAAGCTTCGGGTCACGTGGATGCCTTCAATGACCCGCTCATCGACAACAAGGATTCGAAAAAGCGTTACCGTGCTGATGTTTTGATTGAAGATTTATTGGCGAAATACGATGATAAAATTCAGAAAGAAGTAGATAAAGCGGCCAAACGTTTCGGAGATAAATTCGACGAAGCGGTTTTTCGCTCGACCAACGAACGTGTGCTTGAAAATAAAGCCAAGCGCCATGAAATTCATGCTCGTTTCGTGAAAGCGCTTAATGATTCTGATTTAGCTGAGCTCAAAGCCATCATCGAAGATTACGAAGTGGTTTGTCCGGTTAGCGGCACCAAAAACTGGACAGATGTTCGTCAGTTTAACCTGATGTTCTCCACCGAAATGGGCTCTACAGCCGATGGAGCTTTGAAGATTTACCTGCGTCCCGAAACAGCACAGGGTATTTTTGTCAACTACCTGAACGTGCAGAAGACCGGGCGCATGAAAATTCCTTTTGGTATCGCGCAAATTGGTAAAGCTTTCCGCAATGAAATTGTTGCCCGTCAGTTTATCTTCCGCATGCGCGAGTTCGAACAGATGGAAATGCAATTTTTTGTTCGCCCGGGAGAAGAAATGAAATGGTTCGAATATTGGAAACAATGGCGTTTGCGCTGGCACAAGGCTTTAGGCTTAGGCGACCACAAATACCGTTTCCACGACCACGACAAGTTGGCACACTATGCCAATGCCGCCACCGACATAGAGTTTGAAATGCCTTTCGGATTCAAAGAAGTAGAAGGCATCCATTCACGTACCGATTTTGACTTGAGCAGTCACGAAAGATATTCGGGCAAAAACATCAAATACTTCGATCCGGAACTGAATAAATCTTATACTCCGTATGTGATTGAAACATCCATCGGTCTCGACCGGACTTTCCTGTCGATTATGGCAGCATCCTATCACGAAGAAAATTTAGAAGGAGGTGATAGTAGGGTCGTATTAAAACTTCCACCTGTGCTCGCTCCTGTAAAAGCAGCCATCCTGCCTTTGATCAAAAAAGACGGATTGCCTGAAAAAGCTCGCGAAATCATCAACGATCTGAAATTCGATTTCAAATGTTACTATGATGAAAAGGATTCCATCGGCAAGCGCTACCGCCGCCAGGATGCTGTGGGTACTCCTTTCTGTATCACCGTCGATCACCAAACGCTCGAAGACAATACTGTAACCATTCGCTATCGCGATACGATGGTGCAGGAAAGGGTTGAAATTGCAGCGCTACAGGGCATTATTGGGGATTTGGTGAATATGAAGAATTTGTTTAAGAAGATTGTGGAGTAAACCCAGCAAGCATAGCTTACTAGTTACTGAGCTATGCTGCCTCTGGACACTTCTCTATAACCCAGCAAGCAAGCTTACTGGTTACTAAACTATGCTGCCTCTGGCAGCAAAATACCACTACCTTTAAACAGACAGATGCAAGTTACAGATATGTAGCTTCCGTAGGAAGCGAAGTGTAGTAACCAGCCAGCTTGTTGGCTGGTTAAAGATGCAAGTTGCAGACATGCGGCTTCCGTAGGAAGCCAACTAAAATAGCCACTCAAAAAGGTAATCCTCTTTATACTCCACCTCGAAAGCCTTCAGCATCTTCATATACTCCTCTCTAAAAAACACTTTCTTATGATGAGCTTCCTGGTTCATGATGTACTTACATACTGCGTCAGTCTGAGATTTTGCATAACTAAACGCTCCAAATCCAGTTTGCCATTCAAAATGAGTTTTTGCAAGATGGTTGTTATTAATAAACAGACTTGTGGATGATTTAATTTTTTGCACAATCGAAGAACAGGTAACATCAGGTTTCATACTTAAAAACAGATGTGTATGATCAGGATTACAAAAGACTGAAATTGGTTTGCATTTGTGGTTGGATGCTATTGAACAAATATATTGTTCAACTCGATTTTTAATCTCCGGCGTAATGAGAGCTTCACGGTGTTTAACTGCAAAGACCAGTTGCACGTAGAGTTGGGTGTAGGTGTTGGCCATTTTGTTAAGGGTTGAGGAAAAAACCTTCGTCGATTAATACGGCAATCCTTACAGGCAACAAACCCGAAACAGATTCGGTTTTCTTTTTTGGAGTCATAGTTTTTCGGTTTAGTAAAAAGAAGCTCTTGGGTCGGCATATTCAGTAAACATGGTGAAAACCATTGTTGAATATACGAAGCCAAGAGCGTAATTATGATGTAAAAGTAAAAAAAGATTTTTATTTACCAAACACTTTCTCAATGTTGAAAACTTTTTTTTTGTATTCCATTGTCATACAATTAAAAATCATTAATATTGCCTTTCCTAAGTTATTCAATAAAACCTGCTTACCATGAGATTTTTGTTAAAATTAGTTGTAGATAAGTCTGTTTTTGGCAACACATTACCCCTCAATTACCAGTACGAATTATCATCATTTGTCTATTCAACCATCGAAAGGTCGGACGCGAAGTATTCGGAGTGGTTACACAGCAACTGGAACATGTTAGACAAAAAATCCTTCAGGTTATTCAGTTTTTCAAATCTCACTATTCCCGTT
>JAUSNQ010000037.1 GCA_030655595.1 Paludibacter sp. | reverse complement strand
GGGCTAAAACATTATATTTAAGAGGTCTGGTGGAGTGGGTTATTGGAAAGAATCTGACTTTGAGCGTGATGCAAGCGAAGTAGCTCGTTGGGTTATATACGTAGCAAGAAACAAAGATGCGCCGGGAAAAGGTGGTGCTCTCTTCGAAGTACGTGCTGACAGCCACATTTTGCCTGAGGGTGACTTCTATCGTATTAGGTTTAGGAGAATTGCTACGTTAAATGTCATTGGCGAATTTCATATCTCACTTAAACGGAACCTTTGGTCACAAAACCATTCAGGCCAGCTTATGCCTTGGAAGAATTGGGATGCAGCATTCCAGGTAACGGTCAACCATGTAGAGAATGAAATGAGGTTTGGGCCAACTGGCCAACTGGGAAATTTACAGGGTGAAGATAAAGGCCTAGGAGTTGGTCGCTACTGTTTAGCAAAGGTGATTAGATGGGCGGTTGAGAGGTATCCTGAATACAAAGTTGCAACTGGCTCTCTTTCTAGTGTTGATGCGCGTTGTGAAGCTCAACGTGATCGCCGAAATACTTTGTATGAGGGGGCTGGATTTTTAGTTGATTATTCCGGGGATAATAAGAAAAGCGGAACATTCTATTCTCCTAGGGTAGCAGACCTTTCTTCACGCTGGCGAAGGAGTAAAGTGCGAGAGGTTTCACTATATGGTCTGATCGGTGTGCTTGCACGTTGTACGGAAGAGAAACGTTCTTGCGCGGGAAAATTGAAGAATTGTTATAAGCTTGAGGAACAGCTTAAAGCGGAAAATGACAGGCTTGTACGGCGCTGCCGTATTTTATCTTTCTGCTTGTTTTTAACAATCGCAGCTATCATGGTTATTTAATTGTGTAAGACTTCCCGATAATCCATTGTTTCATTCAAGTATCGGTCTTTTTCAGCGTAGCCAAGTGATCACAAATCGCCTTGGCTGATAACCCAGCCGCCAATAAGTTTCCAAGTATTATCCCAAGTTCGAATCGCTCTTCAGGGGTTAACTTTTTAGTTGCCGCTCGAAGAGTATCGGGTGGCATTGCAGCCTCAGCTTTAAACTCAAGAAGCTCTTTAAGCGCATGCGTTTCTATGGTTGAGCTGATGTGTTGTCGAAGCTGTTTCTTTAAGTCGCTCGGTGTTGTTGCGACTAATTGATTTGGCGCAACATAAGTCTCATGCAAGAAAAGAACAGGGAGTTGTTCTAACGATGCATCACCAAAAAGCCCCGCCTCAAGTTGTATGCGAATAGCGATTAACTTTTTTGCACTTGTGATGAGCAGGGCTAAAGACCTAGTCGGTGCAAACATATTTTCATAGTTCATCGGCCCCATAAACAGCTCTCGCTCTTGAGCAGGGTAGCCTCCCAAGGTTGCCAACAAGGACTCTAAAGCATTAACCCCAATATTTGCCCGCCACTCAT
>JAUSNQ010000189.1 GCA_030655595.1 Paludibacter sp. | reverse complement strand
TTTTCGATCTCTTCAATAGCGATCATTTCAAAGTCCTTCATTCCTGCTGGAAGTTCATCAATTTCAACCAAAAAGAATTGCGCGTAAATCTGTTGATGCGTTAAAATATGCTTGATGGGTTGGGAGAGGAACTTAATCGAGATATTATTAACTCCTCCTGAAGTAATTTCCTGAAAGTTTTCCTGATGAAAAATATCATTCACGTCCAACAATCTATCAGACTCTATCAATGGAAATTCATACAAGTTTTTCCAGACATCATTGCCTGTGCGTTTTTGCAGAAATGTTTGATCCATGTGTCTAATAAACAGATAATTAAAATATCTTTTTCTAACATTGATCTTTTGGGTTTTCACCGGTAAAACAGATGTGTTGTTGTTTGCGAACGACAAACATCTATCCTGAAAAATGCATTGTTCGCAATTCGGCGAGACAGGAACACAATACAAAGCACCAAATTCCATGATTGCCTGATTGTGTAAGCCGGGATTGCTTTTATCTAAAATTTCTTGTGCAAGCTCTTGGAATATTTTTTTACCGGAGTTGCTATCAATAGGCGTATCGATACCAAACAACCGGGATAAAACACGGTATACATTGCCATCGACTACCGCAAAAGGTAAATGGTACGCAAAAGAACAAATTGCAGCAGCAGTATATGCCCCAATTCCAGGTAAATCGATGATCTCTTGGTAAGTTGTAGGAAATGCACCCTGGTGCTTTTGAACTATCTGATGAGCTGCCAAATGTAGATTTCTGGCTCGAGAATAATATCCCAAACCCTGCCAATGTTTCAATACTTCATCTTCAGAAGCATCAGCCAAAGTCTGCACATCAGGAAATCGTTCGACGAAACGATAATAATAATCGAGCCCCTGTTGTACCCTGGTTTGTTGCAAGATAATTTCAGAAATCCAGATTTTATAAGGATCATGGATGTTACGCCAGGGTAAATCACGTTTATTTTCGTTGTACCAACGAATAAGCGTTTCGGAAACAGGGTGATTATTATCTGTCAATATGGTTTATTTTCAAGCAGTTTAATTGATTAATATTCGTCCCAGCTCTTAATTTTAATATCTTCAAACGATTTCGTGCAAAAAGCTGTAATAAAAGCAGATGCCAATCTCGCATTAGTCAGCAATGGGATATTATAATCAATAGCACCACGACGAATCGTGTAATCATTTGCCAGCTCCCTTTTTGTTGTATTTTTTGGGATATTAATCACCAAATCGAAAGCTTTTCTGGCAATCATACTTTTTACATTCAATTCTCCTTCTTCATCCGGCCAATTTACAGCAATACTTTCTATGCCATTCTCTTTCAGGAATCGGTAAGAACCGCGGGTTGCGTATAATATATATCCTTTGTTGGATAATAAATGACAAGCATCAATCAATTCAACTTTCGATTTCGGTTCACCGGAAGATATCAAAATACTTTTTTCAGGTATTCTGAAACCTACTGATAATAAAGATTTTAATATCGCTTCCGAAAAATCATCGCCTATACATCCCACTTCTCCGGTCGAAGCCATATCAACTCCTAAGACCGGGTCGGCCAACTGCAGACGGTGGAATGAGAATTGAGAAGCTTTGATGCCCACATAGTCGAGATCAAATGCTGATTTCTCCGGTTTTTCAACCGGAATACCCAACATAACTTTTGTAGCCAGTTCTATGAAATTGATTTTCAGAACCTTTGATACAAATGGGAAGGAGCGTGAAGAACGCAAATTACATTCAATCACCTTGATGTAATTATCTTTGGCTAAGAACTGGATGTTAAACGGACCGGAAATATTCAGCGATTTTGCAATCTCCCGGGCAATATTCTTAATCCGACGAATGGTTTCCACATAAATTTTTTGCGGAGGAAATTGTGTCGTTGCATCTCCCGAGTGTACACCGGCAAACTCAACATGCTCTGATATAGCATATAAGAGTATCTCACCGTCCTTTGCCACCGCATCGATTTCAATCTCTTTACATCTTTCAATAAATTCAGAAATAACCACAGGATGTTTTTTAGAAACTTCAGTCGCTAAAAGCAAGAAATTTTCAAGTTGCGTAGCATCGTGACAAACATTCATGGCTGCACCGGAAAGCACATAAGATGGTCTCACCAAAACAGGAAATCCAATTCTCTTAACGAATTCGTGTACTTCATCGAAATTTGTTAATTCTTTCCATCTGGGTTGATCAACTCCCAACTCATCAAGCATCGATGAAAATTTATGTCGATCTTCTGCCCGATCAATATCTTTTGCCTGTGTACCAAGTATTTGTACATTTTCTGAAGCAAGTTTAAGCGCTAAGTTGTTGGGAATCTGACCTCCAGTCGAAACAATCGTTCCCATGGGGTTTTCCAGTTCGATGATATCCATCACACGCTCAAAGCTCAATTCATCAAAGTACAGTCGGTCGCACATGTCATAATCCGTAGATACTGTCTCCGGATTGTAATTGATCATTACAGAACGCAATCCTTCTTTTCGAATGGTCATCAGGGCATTGACCCCGCACCAGTCGAATTCAACCGAAGAACCAATGCGGTAAGCGCCGGAACCCAGTACCACGACAGATCGGTGGTCACCCAAGTATTTCATGTCGCTAGCTATACCACTGTAAGTCAGGTACAAATAATTTGTTTGAGCAGGATATTCAGCTGCTAGCGTATCAATTTGTTTGACAAATGGCAAAACACCCCTTGCTTTCCGATGTGCGCGGGTAACTTTAATCTGATCATCCAACTCGTCATTGGTACATTTAGTAACCAAACGGGTAATCTGGAAATCGGAGAACCCAGCGACTTTGGCTTCTCTCAATAACTCATCAGCAAGTTCTTTCAGTGAATTGGTAGTCTGTAACTGTTTTTCAATTTGCTTGATACGTGCCAGTTTATGCAAGAACCATTGGTCAATTTTGGTCAAATCATGGATTCTTTCAACAGAATAGCCACTTTCCAATGCTTGCGCAATCAGGAACACACGTTTGTCGGTTGGTTCTGATAGTTGCTTATCCAAATCCTCAGCAAATAAATCTTTGTTGGCTACGAAACCATGCATGCCTAGTCCAATCATCCGCAAGCCTTTTTGTATGACTTCTTCGAAAGTTCTACCGATGGCCATGATTTCACCTACAGACTTCATGCTGGATCCCAACTGCATACTAACACCCTGGAACTTACCCAAATCCCAACGAGGGATTTTACACACGATGTAGTCGAGTGCCGGCTCAAAGAAAGCAGATGTATCTTTTGTAACAGAGTTTTTCAATTCGGGCAAACCATATCCCAGTCCTAATTTGGCAGCTACAAAAGCCAAAGGATAGCCCGTTGCTTTTGATGCCAATGCGGATGATCGGCTCAAGCGGGCATTCACCTCGATTACCCGATAATCTTCAGAATAAGGATCTAACGCGTACTGCACATTACATTCACCCACGATACCAATGTGGCGGATGATCCGGATTGCCAGTTCACGTAATTTGTGATATTCATTGTTAGTCAGTGTCTGAGATGGCGCAACCACGATACTTTCGCCTGTATGAATGCCCAGCGGGTCGAAGTTTTCCATATTACAGACCGTGATACAATTATCGTAACGGTCACGCACTACTTCATATTCGATTTCTTTCCAGCCTTTTAGTGATTTTTCAACCAAAACTTGTGGGGAATAGGCAAATGCTTTGTCGGTGATGACTTTCAATTCTTCATCATTGTCGCAAAAACCTGAACCTAAACCGCCAAGTGCGTAAGCCGCCCTGACAATCACAGGATATCCCAACTCATTTGCTGCTCTTTTTGCATTTTCAAAATCAATAACCGCTTCAGACTTGATGAACTTAACATCAATCTCAGCTAATTTTTGGTTGAATATTTCCCTGTCTTCTGTATCAATAATCGATTGAACAGGTGTTCCAAGTACCTGTATGTTATACTTTTCAAAAACTTTTGCCTTATAAAGCGCAACACCGCAATTCAAGGCAGTCTGACCGCCAAAGGAAAGAAATACACCATCGGGACGTTCTTTTTCAATCACACGTTCCACAAAATCGGGTGTAACGGGAAGGAAATATACTTTATCAGCAATTCCTTCAGAAGTTTGTACCGTTGCAATGTTTGGGTTAATCAACACAGTCTGAACACCTTCTTCTTTCAAGGCTTTCAGTGCTTGCGATCCGGAGTAATCGAACTCACCGGCTTCGCCAATTTTCAAGGCCCCGGAACCCAAAACCAGTACTTTTTTGATGGCACCTTTTTCTGCACCCTGATATTCCTGTTTACAAACCAGTCGAGCATCCATTTCTTCCTCAATCAATTGAGGAATAGTTTTATCTTTTTCTGAAAGCGTTTTGATGAATACATCAAAAAGAAATTCTGTATCGGTCGGACCGGATGCTGCTTCGGGGTGAAATTGCGCAGAAAACCAGGGTTTTGTTTTATGACGGATACCTTCGTTGGTTCCATCATTCATATTGATGAAAAGTGGTTCCCAATCTGCACTCAAGGTATTATTATCAACTGCAAATCCATGATTTTGAGTGGTGATGAAAGCTCTTTGCGTTCCGCAAAGCTGAACCGGCTGGTTGTGGGAGCGGTGACCGTATTTTAATTTATATGTCTGCGCACCACCTGCAACCGACAACAACTGATTTCCCATGCAAATACCGAAAATCGGTTTGTCGGTTTCCATGGCTGTACGGATATGACTGACAGTCACATCGCAGTATGCCGGGTCACCCGGACCATTCGAGATAAACAGCGCATCATATTCAAGTTGGCTGTAATCATAATCCCAAGGCACACGAATTACAGTAGTATCTCTTTTCAATAAACAGCGAATGATATTTTGTTTCACACCGCAATCAACCATTATAATCTTGTATTTACCTTCGCCGTAGGTAATTACTTCAGAACAACTTACTTTGGCAACCTGGTTTTCATCATCAGGATTGATAAAATCAATATCATCTTCATTCGGGAAGACAAACTTTCCTTTCATGGTTCCTTTTTCACGAACCATTTTTGTCAACTCACGCGTATCGATTCCATAAATTCCCGGTACTTCATTTTCTTTCAACCAGTCACTCAAGCTTTTGCCGGCATTCCAATGACTGTATTCAAAAGAAAAATCGGAAATAATCAAGCCTGTTACCTGGATTTTTTCCGATTCAAAATAAGTAGAAAGTCCGTTTTGTACGATATCGTTCGGAACCCCGTAATTGCCGACCAGGGGAAAGGTGATTGTCAACAACTGTCCCGCATACGACGGGTCGGTTAAACTCTCGGGATATCCGACCATGGCAGTATTAAAAACTACTTCGCCGGCCACCGGCTTCTCGTAACCAAAGGATTCACCTTTAAAAACGGTTCCATCTTCCAAAACAAGATGAAAAGGTTTGTTTTTATGCATAAAATTTTCAGCTATTTTTTTGTGTCCAAAATTCCTGCAAAAATACAAAAAAGATTGGGAGTAGTCAAAAAATAAATGAACAAATTGAAAGTGAAGTATCATTAGAAAAAAATATTGACAAAATGTTTCAATATCATTAAACATTTTATATCTTTGCCCCATGAAAAGAACCATAATAACTTTTGGAGGATATTTTGAAGCATTTATCGAAAAATTAACAGATAAAGAACAGCAAAAAGTTGATTATCTATTAACACTTTTGAGAACCCAAGACAGGATACCCATTAAGTTTATTAAAATAATTAGAGAAGGTGTTTATGAACTTCGGATTGAATACAACTCAAACATTTACCGGGTATTCTTTGTTTTTGACGAAGACAAAGTAGTTGTGCTTTTTAATGGTTTTCAGAAAAAATCACAGAAAACACCGTCTAATGAAATTGAGAAAGCAATAAAAATAAAAAATGAATATTATGAATACAAACGACAACAAAATAAATAACTATAGCGCAGTTCTTGACAAAAAATATGGTTTGGACGGAACGCCTGAGCGAGATGTTTTTGAGCAAAATGCTTATGATTTTTATTCCGGTATGGTTTTACACCAAGCGCGCAAAGAGGCAAAAATAACGCAATCGGAACTGGCAACTCGCACAGGAACTACTAAATCATATATTTCACGTATCGAAAATGGAGTTATATCTCCAAGCGTAGGAACTTTCTATCGGCTTATTTCGGCTTTGGGAATGCGGATAGAAATTGTAAAACCAATTGGGTGATTTTATTCATTACTTTCCCAATTGACCAATGGTCGGCGCATATGTTAAAGGGTGTTTGATGCTAGGGAGAAAACTCAAAACTCAGATTTAAAATGAAACTTAATATCCTTAAAATCATTTTGCGCCATCTGCAACACATACCCTGAATCAGCCATAAAAACATCTCTTCCTTCTTTATCAACAGCCATATATTGTGCTTTCCGTTTTTTGAAGTTTTCGAGTTCGGTGGAATTGTCGCTCTCTATCCAGCAGGCTTTGTACAGGTTAATCGGTTCCCAGCGGCATTGAGCGCCGTATTCATGTAACAAGCGGTATTGAATTACCTCAAACTGAAGTTGTCCGACAGTCCCGATGATCTTCCTGTTATTAAACTGATTGATGAATAATTGTGCAACACCTTCATCCATCAGCTGACTAATTCCTTTTTCCAATTGCTTGGTTTTCATTGGGTCGGCATTTTCAATGTACTTAAACATTTCCGGCGAAAAGCTCGGGATTCCTTTGAAGTGCAATATCTCACCGGAAGTTAAGGTGTCACCGATTTTAAAATTTCCGGTATCCGGCAAGCCCACAATATCACCTGCATAAGCTTCATCCACAGTTTCCTTTTTTTGTGCCATGAAAGCAGTAGGAGCAGAGAATCGCATCATTTTACCATGACGCACATGACGGTAGTTCACATTTCTCTCAAATTTTCCGGAACAAATTTTCAAAAATGCGATGCAACTTCGATGGTTCGGGTCCATATTCGCATGTATTTTAAAGATAAATCCGGATAAATTTTCTTCATGAGGGTCAATCGCACGTTCCAGTGTATGCACGGGGCGGGGAGAGGGTGCAATCTCTACAAAGCAATCCAGCAATTCCTTTACACCAAAAGTATTCAGCGCTGAACCGAAAAAGACGGGAGCCAATTCGCCTGACAAGTATTTTTGAACATCAAATTTCGAATAAACACCTTCTATCAATTCCAAATCATCCCTTAGTTTTCGGGCATCTGTATCTCCAACTAATTCATTCAATTCCGGACTGCCGAGTGCAGTTAGTTTCACAGATTCACTGATAGTTTGCTTATTGGGAGTAAATAATTCAAGATTATCTTTATAGATATTGTACACTCCTTTGAAAGAGTATCCTTGATTGATTGGCCAGCTAAGGGGACGAACATGAATACCCAATTCCTTTTCCAGTTCATCCAGTAAATCAAAGGCATCTTTCCCTTCGCGGTCCATTTTATTTACGAAAATCATGACCGGAGTTTTGCGCATCCGGCAGACTTCCATCAATTTACGCGTTTGTGCTTCCACACCTTTGGCTGTATCTACGACAATGATAACAGAATCCACGGCAGTCAGCGTTCGGTAGGTGTCTTCTGCAAAATCCTGATGACCCGGTGTATCTAAAATGTTGATTTTGAATTTCCTGTATTCGAATCCCATGACCGAAGTAGCAACCGAAATACCACGCTGCTTTTCGATTTCCATCCAGTCGGATGTAGCCGTTTTCTTAATTTTATTCGATTTTACGGCACCTGCAACGTGAATAGCACCACCGAAAAGCAGTAACTTTTCAGTCAGTGTTGTTTTTCCCGCATCGGGGTGAGATATGATGGCAAATGTTCTGCGACGTTTGATTTCTGATTGTAGGCTCATTTTGTTGATGAGGGTATGAAAAGTGATGTGAATATCCTTAAAAAGAGCGCAAATGTACAAAAAAGAGCGCAATGGATAAAATGTGCCCAATAAAAAACTGATAGAAAATTTGCATATTTGTAACTTATAAGTTACTTTTGTGTTTCAAAACTAAACTTAATTATGGAGAAGATTCGGAAGATTGTTACTTATAAACACTATTTTGAGGATTTTTTATTGAAACAACCTCAGAAAGTGCAGGATAAGATCTATAAAGTATTAGAAGCGGTAGAAACGCTTGAAAGGATACCGACAAACTATTTAAAACAAATTACAGGGACACATGGTCTATATGAAGCCAGAATTCAATTGGGAAGTGATATTTGGCGTGTTTTCTGTTTCTTTGATAAAGGCAGTCTTGTGATACTATTAAGTGGTTTCAGAAAAAAAACACAGAAAACACCAAAGAGTGAAATTGAGAAAGCTGTAAAGCTTATGAATGAGTATTATAAATCCATGTGAAAATTAATTTTGAAAGTATGAAAACAAAGGAAAATATAAATAATTTAAATTCCTGGTCTGAAGTTAAAGACAGGGTTTATGGGAAAAAAGGGACAGCAAGAAGAGATAATCTTGAAAGAGAAACAGAAGCCTTTAAAATTGGTTTACTTCTGAGAAAAACAAGAGAATCCCGGAAGCTAACCCAGGAAGAATTAGGTAAAATATTGGATAAAAAAAGGTCTTACATTTCCAGGGTTGAAAATGATGGTAGCAATATTACGCTGAAAACCTTGTTTGAAATCGTCGAAAAAGGATTAGGTGGAAAAGTAAATATTTCGATTGAATTTTGAAATCCGGATTATCCCTTAAACGTGTTTCTCTGCATGATAAGAAGACCTCACAAACGGTCCGCTTTCCACCATCTTAAACCCTTTTCCCAAAGCAATTTCTTTATATTCTTTGAATTTATCTGGATGAATATAGGCAGATACCGGAGCATGTTTGCGGGAAGGTTGCATATACTGACCAATCGTTATGATAGAACAGTTGTGAGCCAAAGCATCATCCATCAATTCCAGGATTTCTTCTTCTGTTTCACCCAATCCAAGCATGATGCCTGTTTTAGCTCTGAAACCCCTCGAAGCAATGTGTTCAATCACTTTCAGACTGGTATCGTATTTTGCTTTGGTGCGAATTTGTGGTGTCAGTCGTCTGACTGTTTCTAAGTTATGTGAAATGACATTCGGTTTTTCTGCGATGATCAGGTCGATAAGTTTGGTATTGCCATTAAAATCAGGAATCAAAATCTCCAAAGTCGTGCCGGGATTAGTCGTCTTGATGGCACGGATGGTTTCAGCCCAGAAAGCCGCACCACCATCTTCGAGGTCATCGCGGTCTACAGAAGTTATGACTGTATGTTTTAAATTCAACTGCAGGATCGTATCTGCTACTTTTTGTGGTTCGTTT
>JAUSNQ010000180.1 GCA_030655595.1 Paludibacter sp. | reverse complement strand
AAATTGCTTCGTCTTTGTCGAGAACAAAAGCCTGCCTGACTAGATTGCCCGGGGTTTTTACGTCCATTGTTGGGGTAAACTGGATTCCAAAATCCTTTTCAGTGAAAAGCATGTTACCCTTTGCATCGCTGTAGGTTATTTTTCCTGTTTCAAGGTTTAAGCCGACAGCTAATGCTGAGCTGCTCAAAGTTACAACCTGCCCGTTTGGGCTGATTTTTAGATCCGTTTTTTCGGGCGTTTTAATTACCGACAGACTGTTTTTGCTGATAGTGGTTCCTTCTGGATATTTAAAAATCCGCACAATTTCCGGAGAATAAAACTGGATTTCGGTAGTGACTGCGTTTATTGTGGTACTTACCCCCAACTCTGTTTTCTGGTATTTCTGCGACCAAACATTTGGCGCAAAAAAAGCAATATCAGAAGGAGTATTGCATTGTTCCTGTACATTATCTTGAATTTAGGTTGTTTACATCTTTGTTTTAAAAGTAAGGTTCATCTATTTTCAACAACAGATGAACCTTACAATTCATAATAAAATCGTCATTTTTTAGTACCCTGGGTTTTGGGCAAGGTTTGTGTTTTTGGAAATTTCAGTCCCGGGAATTGGGTACAGTGCCCTGTAATCTCCGTTTGGTGAATGAGACAACCATGATTTTTTGGTGAAAGCTCCGAACCGGATCATATCCGTTCTGCGGCGGGCTTCCTGACAGAACTCCCATCCCAATTCATCCAAAAAACGACCGTACTGAATATCATCACCACCTTCATAAGTTGATGCTAAATGGTTTCTCAAACCATAATCATAAGTGCTTCCACTTATTAGTTGGGCACCGGTAACCACTGCCTTCTCAAGATTTGACTTAAAATTACGGGCACGCACTTCAGTCACAATGGTCGCGGCTTCATCAGCATGTCCTGTTCGTAAAAGACATTCTGCTTTCATCATCAATATGTCGGCATACCTGTAAAGAGGCCAGTCGTTACTTAAGCGGTTGGAGGCTCCCATGGCAATTTCAAATTTACCTAACCTAAATCCGTCGACTTCATCAGACTTATCAACTCCGGCAACATAATTGCGAAAGAACAATGGTTTTCCTGCCCAATCGCCCATGCTTGCAATGAGGATATCTCCATTTGCCGCATACTGTTGCCCTTTAATGTAATTGTCTATGTATCTGGAGTCAAGAGTATCAAATGTACTTATAAACTGAGGAACAGCACAAACACCACCCCAAGGGCTATATTCAAGATTGTAGGTTTTTTGATTGGCTGGATCCAATGTTTGCAAATGCACATCAAAAGAGTTCCATTCAGAAACATATTTAGAGTCGAATGGTAAAGCAAAGATTATTTCCTTTGAATTTTGGTTCTCGGTAACAAATACATTCTTTTGATTTGATTCTAAACTGAACTTACCTGAATTAATGATAGCATTGCATGTCTCAATACAAGCGTTCCATTCCGGTGCTCCGGTGTACACTCCAGCATTCAAATACATTTTTGCAAGCAAACTAAGCCCCGCCCATTTATTAAATTTCCCATAGGTTGCCTGGTTATTTTCTTCACTAACCAAAGGGATATTTGTTGTCAAATCTTTTATTATAAAATCATATACCTCTTTTCTTGTATTTTGCTTTGGCAAATAACCTTCAGGCACATCAAAACTGTCAACGATTGGTACATTCCCGTACAAATCACATAAAATCCAGTAGTATGAAGCTCTTAACAATTTCATCTCCGCGACTAGCGGGCCTGCATCCTCGGTTTCAACAGGGATTTGTTTTGTCTCTACCTGATAAATAATCCGGTTACAATTTGTGATACCTTTGTAGGCTCTTGTCCAGACATTGATAACAATATCATCTTCAGTTGTCCACTTATGCTCATGAATCCGACGGTATACACCACCATCAACCCAGCCATTAGGGCGAGCAGGCGTTAACATCTGGTCCCCGGAAACTTCCTGAGCCCGATATACTGTATTCCATTGTAAAAGAAGACCACGCCAATC
>JAUSNQ010000168.1 GCA_030655595.1 Paludibacter sp. | reverse complement strand
CAAAAGTTCGTGCATCTTTGGGAGAAATTTCAGATGCCTGCGAAGCAGTCGCAGGACGTTATAAAGCAACCATCAGAACAATATCAGGCGTGTATTCATCAGAAACAATCAATGATTCGAGCTTTCAGAAAGCTTGCGAATTAACCGAAAAATTTGCTAAAAAGGAAGGTCGTCGCCCCCGCATCATGATTGCAAAAATGGGACAAGACGGTCATGACCGTGGTGCTAAAGTTGTAGCAACCGGTTATGCCGATTGTGGATTCGATGTGGATATGGGACCTTTGTTCCAGACACCCGCTGAATCGGCAAAGCAGGCAGTTGAAAATGACGTACACATCATGGGCATATCTTCGTTAGCTGCAGGTCATAAGACTCTAGTTCCACAAGTAATTGAGGAATTGAAAAAGTTGGGTCGTGAAGATATCATCGTAATCGCCGGAGGAGTTATTCCCGCTCAGGATTACGATTATCTTTATAAAGCAGGTGTTGCAGCAATTTTTGGTCCTGGAAGCCCGGTGGCTAAAGCTGCTTGTACCATCATGGAAATTTTACTGGAAGAGTAATCACAATATATATATATTAATCCTCATACGAGGGATTTCATCATTAATAATCGGACTTTCAATTCTTTTACTTAATTTTGCCCGAATTTAGAAAAATAAATATTAATATAAATCTCAATCAAAAGCAATATTTGCTTTATAAATTGATTAATTAAAATGAGTGATACCATCTTAAAAGCAATTATAGACAGTCCTATATTAGGTTTTGCTCATCATCGTATCATTCTTGATAATTTTGGTAAACCGGTAGATTACCAGTTTTTAGAAGTGAATAGTTTCTTTGAAAATCTAACTGGTTTAAAAAGGGAAAATATTATCAATCGAACTGTCAAAGAAGTTATACCAAGTATTGAAAAAGAAAGTTTCGACTGGATTGGTTTTTATGGTGATGTTGCTTTAAAAGGTGAAAGAAAAGAGTTTGAACAATACTCTGAAGGGCTTCAGAAGTGGTTTAAGGTATATGCGTACTCATCTGAAAAGATGTATTTCTTAACTTTGTTTTTGGATATAACTGAACGTAAATACATAGAAGAAAAGTTGCTCAGACTTTCTCAGATAGTTGAACAAAGTCCGGTTTCGGTAGTTGTAAGTGATGTAAAAGGCGATATTGAATATGTAAATCCAAAGTTCACGGATCAAACCGGTTACTCGTTAGATGAAGTTTTGGGAGAAAATCCCAGAATTTTAAAATCCGGAGAAATGCCTGATGAAGAATACAAGACACTTTGGGCGACGATCACATCGGGTAAAATTTGGCAAGGTGAATTTCACAATAAAAGAAAAGATGGTACCTTGTTTTGGGAAACTGCTTCAATCTCCCCAATTGTAAATAAGAAAGGAATTATAACCCACTTTCTGGCACTTAAAGAAGATGTAACCCAACGAAAACAAGCTGAAGATCAATTACATAAATTTCTGAAGGTCGTAGATCAAAGTCCGAATATGATTATCATAACCGGATTGGATGCTGTCATTGAGTATGTCAATCAATCTTTTTGCAGAATTTCAGGTTACAGTTCGGAAGATGTGATAGGCAAACGTTATAAGTTATTAAAGTTGGCGCAAGCAGATGAAAGTGAATATGAAGACCTTTGGAATTGCCTGAGAGCAGGGGTTGCATGGCATGGTGAAAATATCGATAAAAGAAAAAATGGAGAATTATATTGGCAGGGAGTATCCATTAATCCTATTTTGAGTGAGGCCGGTAATACAACAAACTATGTCTCAATTTTGAGTGACATCAGTGATCGCAGGAAGATGGAGGATGAGTTGCAAGAACTGAATATGAATTTAGAACAAAAGGTTCATGATAGAACTTCAGAATTATTGATAACCAACGAATTCTTAATGAATGAGGTTGTCGCACGAAAAAAGAATGAAGCAGAATTAAAAACAGCCAGAGTAGAAGCAGAAAAAGCAAATAAGGCAAAAAGTGAGTTTATTTCACGCATGAGTCATGAACTACGCACTCCAATGAATTCAATCTTGGGATTTGCTCAGTTGTTTGCTATGGGTGAACTCACTCCTGGTCAACGCAAAGGTGTTGATCATATTTTGAATAGTGGTAATCATTTGCTTAAATTAATCAATGAAGTACTGGATATTTCGAAAATTGAAGCAGGAAAATTATCCCTTAGTTTGGAGTTCATAAAGGTCAGGGAAGTAATTATCGAGGCAATAGATTTTATTAAACCACTTACGATAAAACCAGAAATCAAAATTCATTATGAAAACAGTGACCATGATCAATTGACAATTAAAGCAGACAAACAAAGACTCATTCAGGTTTTGGTGAATTTACTCAATAATGCCGTTAAATTCAATAGGCAAGGAGGCTCAATTACGATTAAAACTTTTTTGTTGAAAAAAAATGATAATGCGGGAGACAAAGTGCAAATTTCAATTACAGATACTGGTGTAGGAATATCTGAAAAAAATTTTACAAAACTTTTTAAACCATTTGAACGTTTTGGTTCGACAGAACAAACAACAGAAGGCTCAGGGTTAGGATTGTCCATTTCAAAAGAACTGATGACACTTATGGGGGGGACGATTGGTGCCAGCAGTAAACCTGATAAAGGAAGTACCTTTTGGGTAGAGCTACCATTTGCCAAGAATCAAACAAATAGTTATTCTAATCTGTATGCTTTTCAAAAGAATAATGCTGAACAAAACAAAGGAAATGCAACAATTTTATATATTGAAGATAATGATTCCAATATTGAGCTGATAGAACAAGTCTTTAATATTCATCGTCCGAATTCTCGTTTAATCAGTCATAAATACGGTAATGATACAGTTCAATTGGCAATAGACAATATGCCAAATATAATTTTACTTGATCTTGATTTACCGGACATGCACGGAAGTCAGGTGATGGAATTGTTGAAAAAAAATGATAAAACGAAACATATACCTGTAATCATCATCAGTGCTGATGCAATGCCTTATAGAATTAAGAAGTTGATGAAGGCAGGAGCCAAAAATTATTTGACAAAACCGTTTGATGTTTTGGAGCTACTGACAGAAATTGACAAATTTAAAATTACCTATGATTGAAACTGATAAGAGTTGCCTTTAAGAAATTTCGTACTATTGTTGAATGATTTTCGTTTATGAATTTAAGAAACTATTATAAATACATATATTATGATTGAACATAATTTAAAGAATGCAAAAATATTGATAGTGGATGATCTGGAGTCCAACATTGATGTATTAAAGGGTTTGCTTGAGATTGAAGGCTATTTAAATGTCCAAAGTACTACTGATCCACGTAAGGTGATTGGTCTGGTTAATACCTTCGATCCTGAATTGATGTTACTTGATTTGATGATGCCGCATCTTTCCGGTTTTGATGTAATGGAAAAACTCAAAACTGAACGCCTGAAATCATTAAATCCCAATAAGTATTTACCCATATTGGTGCTAACTGCCGATATAACAACAGAAGCTAAACATAAAGCACTCAAGTCAGGTGCAAAAGATTTTCTATCTAAACCTTTTGATTTAATTGAAGTCAGCTATCGAATCAGAAACTTATTGGAAACTCAGTATCTTTACCAACAATTAAAAAGCAAGAATGTAGTTCTGGAAGAGAAAGTGATAGAGTTCCTGAAAATTATGGATGATTGGTATAAATAAATAATCATGCACCATATAGATGAAAAACTGGCTCAGTTCAGACGATTACTCGAAATCATGGCTGAGTTACGCTTAAAATGTCCCTGGGACAAAGAACAGACTTTTGAAAGTCTGCGAACACTTACCATCGAAGAGACCTACGAATTAGCAGATGCCATTTTAAAAAATGACAAGAAAGAAATCAGTAAAGAATTGGGTGACTTATTGTTACACATTGTTTTCTATGCTGAAATGGGCAATGAAACACAAGATTTCGATATTTATGATGTAACGAAAAACCTTTGTGAGAAACTCATTTACCGTCACCCACACATTTATGGTGAAGTAGAAGCCAACAATCCCGATGTAGTGATGCAAAATTGGGAAGACTTGAAGCTAAAGGAGAAAGGCGGAAACAAAACCGTACTTTCAGGCGTTCCTGTTTCGTTGCCGGCTCTGATAAAGGCTCACCGGATTCAGGATAAAGTGCGTAGAGTTGGATTTGACTGGGAAGAACGTGAGCAGGTCTGGGATAAGGTAAAAGAAGAGTTTGATGAGTTAAAAGCGGAAATTGGGAAGATGGATCAGGATAAAATGGAAGCTGAGTTTGGAGATTTGTTGTTTAGTTTGATTAATGCTGCCAGACTGTACGACATCAATCCAGAAAATGCACTTGAACGTACCAACCGAAAATTTATTGAAAGATTTAATTATTTGGAATCCAAAACCATCACGATGGGTCGAGATCTAAAGAAAATGTCGTTGGAAGAAATGGAAGAAATTTGGCAGGAAGCCAAGCAAAAAGAATAAATATGAAACAATTAACAATTATCATCATGAGCATGATTCTTTTGGCTTCATGTAGCCAAAAAGTAGAAAAGGAGTTTGAGTATTCGGTTGATAAATTTGCCGATGTTGAGATTTTGAGGTACAAAGTGAATAATTTTGATTCACTGTCTTTAGATCAAAAGTTATTGGTTTATTATTTATCTGAAGCTGCAATTGAAGGTCGCGATATTTTGTATGATCAGAATCACAGAAACAACCTGACAATCCGAAGATTACTCGAAGCTGTCTATGAAAATTATCAGGGCGATAAGACTGCTGCCGATTTTCAAGCTATGACCATTTATTTGAAGCGGGTTTGGATAGGGAACGGTATTCATCATCACTATTCTGAAGATAAGTTTGTTCCTGATTTTTCGGAGAGTTTCTTGAAAGAAGCAATCAATGGGATTGATACATCCATGCTACCTCTTGCAGATTATGAAAATGTTGAAGATTTTATTTCACGTATATTTCCTGTTATCTTCGACCCGGAAGTTTATAAAAAGCGTTCTAATCAGGAGGCCGGAGTGGATTTGATTTTAAGCTCGGCGAATAATTTCTACGAGGGTGTTACCCAAAAAGAAGTGGAAGCTTTCTATGCAAAAATGGCTGATCCTAATGATATGACACCGGTTCCATATGGCTTGAATAGTAAAATTGTTAAGGAAAACGGCCAGATTGCCGAAAAAACGTACAAACTGAATGGTATGTACAGTCAGGCCATTGAACGTATCATCGGTTGGCTCGAAAAAGCAGGAGAAGTTGCTGAAAATGAACAACAACTGGCGGTTATCAATTCTTTAATCGAACATTACCAAACCGGTGATTTAGGCAAATACGACGAATACTCCATTTTATGGCTGCAGGATGTCAATTCTCAAGTCGATTTTGTAAACGGTTTTACCGAAACATATACCGATCCCCTGGGAATGAAAGCAACCTGGGAGTCCATCGTGAATTTTAAAGATGTGGAAGCAACTAAACGCACTGAAATAATCAGCAGTAATGCGCAATGGTTTGAAGATAATTCTCCGATCGATAAACAATTTAAGAAAGAAGAAGTGAAGGGTGTAACAGCGAAGGTAATTACAGCTGCTATGTTGGGCGGCGATTGTTATCCCTCAACACCGATTGGCATCAATCTTCCGAACTCAAACTGGATACGCAGAGATTACGGATCAAAATCTGTGACCATCGAGAATATCACTGAGGCTTATGATAAAGCTTCTCAGGGAAGTGGATTTATGGAAGAATTTATGTGGAGTACCGAAGAAATTGAGCGTGCCAAAAAATATGGTTCGCAAACCAATAACCTGCACACCGACCTTCACGAATGTTTGGGGCATGGTTCGGGTAAATTATTACCGGGTGTCAGTCCGGATGCGCTAAAGGCTTACGGTTCGCCGATTGAAGAATCCCGTGCCGATTTATTTGGATTGTACTACATGGCTGACCCGATCATGATTGAGTTAAAACTTTTGCCTGATAACGAAGCATACAAAACTGCTTATTATCAGTATATCATGAATGGACTTATGACTCAGCTTACAAGAGTACAACCAGGCAAAAATATTGAACAGGCACACATGCGCAACCGCCAGCTGATTGCTTCTTGGGCGTACGAACAAGGCAAAGCTGAAAATGTAATTGAGTTAAAAGAGAAAGAGGGGAAAACCTTTGTTGTGGTCAACGATTATGAGAAACTTCGAAATTTATTCGGAAAGCTGCTGATTGAGATTCAACGCATTAAATCTACGGGAGATATTGACGTAGCCAGATTTCTGATAGAAACATATGCCGTGAAGGTGAATCAAGACATTCATACAGAAATACTCGAAAGATATAAGAAGTTGGGTATTGCACCTTATCGTGGTTTTGTCAATCCGGTCTATACTTTAGTTAAAGATAATTCAGGCAAGATCACAGATGTGCATGTTGGCTACGATGAAAACTATGTGCAACAACATTTGAGGTATTCAAAAAACTATTCAGTCTTGCCAAACTACAATTGATTGTAGCACATCGTCAGGTAAACCATTATCGGTAATAATAACTAAATCAGATTTCAGGGCTTTCACAGCATCCGGAATCTGATTTTTTATGCGGGATAATACTTGTTCGCGTGTTACGCCATCCCGTTTCATAATTCTTTGAATACGAATATCTTCAGATGCAGTGACAAGAATAATTTTGTCGGCTAATTCATTAAAACCACTTTCGAACAACACAGCACTTTCAACAAAAATCAAAATATTGCTATTGAATTTTGATGCCCAGGCCAAAAAGTCACTTTTCACTATAGGATGAACAATTGAAGTCAACTTTTCTAATAGGTCGGGGTTTTTAAAAACAACAGAAGCCACAGCCTGTCGGTCGAGTTTACCATTGTCATAGATATTATCTCCAAAAATATATTTGGTATTTTCAATGAGTTTGGAATCCTCGTTTTGCAGACGTTTTGCCTCTCTGTCCGTGTCATAAACAGCAAAACCATGCGAACGCAAGTATTCGGAAAGTGTCGATTTCCCGCTACCAATGCCACCTGTGATGCCTATTATCATATTGATTTATTGTGATGTTTCTTCTAAATGTCTTTGATCAATATATCATCCTTTGTTTTTACCGTTGATATTTTCTGTTTAAAGTGTTTATTCCAAAATTCATCCAGAATCGGATTTTTGTTGGATAGAAATAATTCAGAACCTTTGGATTCGTATTTATCAAACAGCATCTTGAGAGTTAATTTGTTGATATCCATCGCCGGTTGATATGCTTTGGTTCTAAAATCATCGTCCAGAATCTCAGCTATAAATCCAGTATCGGTGAGTTCTGAGAGAATTTGGTTCACCAAGCGTATTGGTAATTTATAAATCTTCGTAATTTCATCATTTCTTAGAGGAGCTTCACCCGCTTCAAACCTTTTCACAATCACATAGGTGAGAAATAATGTAAGGAACTTCTTATACCTGATGCTAATGGTGTTGCTATCTCCCTCATAATCATAGTTTCGTAAATTCTGAGACGCATAAGATATTTCCGCACCCAATAAAACAATCAGACATGATATCTGAAGCCATAATAACAACAAAGGAATTGCAGCAAAACTACCATAAACGATATCATAACGGGATAAATAAACCTGTCCCCAAATGTAAATGTTTTGAAATAACTGAAACGCTGTTCCTGCAATGACACCTGCTATCAGGCCACTTTTGAATTTTACCTTTGTGTTTGGAATCACAATATACATGACAGAAAATAAAATCCAGTTTATCAAAAATGGAGTAAGTAGCATTCCAAATTTCAAAAAGGGTGATAGGATATTTTGCAATTGTAATTGTACTATTAAACTCTTGAAATAAATACTCAATCCACTTGCTAAAACTACAAGTAAAGGGATAACGAAAAGAGCAGAAAAATAAGTAGTGAACTGACGCATAAATGAACGGGATTTCTTAACTTCCCAGATGCTGTTAAATGCTTCTTCTGATTCTTTAAAAAAATTCATGATCGAAAACAAAAGAATCACAATTCCTATTCCAATAAAAACTCCTCCCTGAGAAGTTTCAAGGTAACGCTCAACAAATTCCATGATAAATGGAACCAGTTCTCTTTGAGCGATTAATGCTTCCTCCAACCATTCCTTAATCACATATTCAACATTGAAGCCTTTACCTATGGCAATAAACAAAGCAATAAGTGGAACAAGAGCAAACATGATGGAGTAGGTGAGTGCTGACGCCCTGATTACTAAATTGTCACGCGATATGCCACGAAAA
>JAUSNQ010000033.1 GCA_030655595.1 Paludibacter sp. | reverse complement strand
GCTTTTAGCTTTTAGCTCTTTTGTGTTCCCTTAGTCTTCCTTTTTTGCCTTTTGTGGTTCAAAAGACTCTTCCCCTTAGTATTTCGCGTTTTCCATGCGGTCCCGGAATCCGCTCCACCTCAAATCCTGCCGACTGCAATGCCCTGCGTACATTTCCCTTGGCACAATAGGTAGTAAGGATGGCGTCCGGATTGCAGCAGTTAAAGAGCATGTTGAACCTGTCTGCTGTCCACATCTCGGGTTGCTTTTCCGGAGAAAACGCATCGAAATAAATCAGGTCGAAATTGCCAGATAATGTCATAAGAGAATAATCTGCTCTGATTTTATAAAGTTCAAACTGATTGGTGAGTTGAATGTGATTCCGCCAGGGCGATGTATGCAATTGGTAAAATGCGTCTTTTTGTTCGGGAGCTAATAGGTTGGGATAGTTTAATAAGAAAGCTGATTCTATTGACAAAGGATAAAGCTCGATGGCGGTGTAATGTATCTTTTGTTGTGTCGATTCGCTTTCAAGTAATGTGAGAAATGCATTTAATCCGGTGCCAAAGCCAATTTCCAGGATATGCAATGTATCTTTTGCTTGTTTTTTCAATCCGGCATCAATGAAGATGTGTCTCGATTCCTGAATAGCACCGTGGATGGAATGATAGGTTTCATTCAGTTCGTTTTGTAAAAGCGAATGGGAGCCGTCTTCGGTGAGGATGATTTTTTCGGACATGCAGGTTAGAGGTGTAGTTGTGTAGGGGTGTATTTGTGTAAATTGAAACAACCGTTATTCAGTCTGTTTAACGGTTGTTTCTATTACCATTGTTGAATTCTAATAATTTGTTTTCTTTTCTTCGAAGTAAGCTTGTGCGTGGGTACAAGCAGGACACATTTTCGGAGCATTTTTGCCTGTATGTAGATATCCGCAATTGCGACACTGCCATTCAATTTCTTCGTCACGGTTGAAGAATTTATCAGCCTCTACTCTTTCTAATAACTGACGATAGCGTTTTTCGTGTTCGGCTTCTACTTCGGCAATTTTACGGAAAGATACGGCAATTGCCTTGAAACCTTATTGTTCGGCTATGTCGGCAAACATCGGATAATCATGTGACCATTCTTCGTGCTCACCCATGGCAGCTGCGAGTAAGTTATCGGCAGTTGTGCCTACGATTCCTGCGGGATAAGAAGCATTGATTTCAACTATGCCGCCTTCCAAATAACTGAAGAATTTTTTGGCGTGCTCTTTTTCTTGTTCAGCAGTTTCTAAGAATACTCCTGCAATTTGTTCGAAACCTTCTTTTTTAGCTTTACTTGCAAACATGGTGTATCGCATGCGTGCCTGACTTTCTCCTGCGAAAGAGATCAATAAATTCTTTTCGGTTTGTGTTCCTTTTAATGATGCCATTGTTTAATTGTTTGGATGAATTTCTATTTCATCAGTTGATAATTAATTTTTTTACTCTTAGGGCAAAGGTAATATTTTTTATGTTTTGAAATAGCTGGAATACACAAATTAACACATTTTTTTACGTTTTGATTAGTTTATTACATGATGGTGATTGAGATGTAAAACCGTATCTTTGCATTTTATTATAAATATGATCAATTACCTCCAAATAGAAAATCTCACCAAATCATTCGGTGATCAGCTCCTTTTTGAAAATATTGCTTTTGGCATTGCTGATAATCAGCGAATTGCTTTGATTGCGAAAAACGGAACCGGCAAAACGACCCTGTTGAATATTATCACAGGAAAAGAGGATTACGATCATGGAACCATCTCTTTCAAGCGTGATTTAAGAGTAAGCTACTTAGAACAATCTCCTGATTTCCCTAAAGAATTGTCGGTTATCGATGCTTGTTTGCAATCTGATAATGAGGTAGTAAGAACCATTGCAGATTATGAGCATAGCATGTTGTCGGGGAATCACGATGATTTGTCAGATATCATGTCACGCATGGATCATTTCAATGCCTGGGATTATGAATCGCGCATCAAACAAGTGCTCGGAAAGCTGAAAATCACGAACTTTGAACAAAAAATTGGCGAATTATCGGGCGGTCAGTTGAAAAGGGTGGCTTTGGCGAATGTGCTGATTGGCGAGCCTGATTTATTGATTTTAGATGAGCCGACCAACCACTTGGATCTGGAGATGGTGGAATGGCTGGAGGATTTTCTGAAACGTTCATCCATGGCCTTGTTGATGGTGACACACGACCGTTATTTTCTTGATCGGGTTTGTACTCATATTATTGAGATTGATCAACATAAGTTATTTCAATATTCGGGTAATTATAGCTATTATCTGGAAAAAAGGGAAGAACGCTTGGATGCTTTTGGAGCAGAGACTGAAAGGACCGTGAATCTGTATCGCAAGGAATTAGAATGGATGCGGAGACAACCGCAAGCGAGAGCAACCAAGGCAAAATCGCGTATCGATCGTTTTCAGGATATTGAAGAGCGGGCAAAACTGCGTTTCAACAACGACAAGGTACAATTGGATGTCAAAGCGTCTTATCTTGGCTCAAAGATATTTGAAGCAAAATATATTTCAAAAGCATATGGCGATTATAAAATTCTGGATCAATTTTACTATAATTTTGCCCGCTATGAGAAAATGGGTATTATAGGGAAAAATGGCACAGGTAAAACTACCTTTTTGAAAATGTTGCTGGGGGAAGTCAAGCCCGACAGTGGTTCGTTTGATGTAGGTGAAACGGTTGTGTTCGGATATTACAGTCAGGATGGATTGGCTTTTGATGAACAAATGAAAGTGATTGACGTGGTGCGGGATATTGCAGAAGAAGTCAATCTGGGCAATGGTAAGAAAATGTCTGCCTCACAGTTTTTGCTGCATTTTCTTTTTACTCCTGAAACACAGTATAATTATGTGTATAAATTAAGTGGTGGGGAAAAAAGAAGGTTGCATCTTTGTACTGTTCTCATGCGAAATCCTAATTTCCTGGTGCTCGATGAGCCAACGAATGACTTAGATATTGTTACCCTGAATATTCTGGAGGAATACCTGCAGTCATTTAAAGGATGTGTGATTGTCGTGAGTCACGACCGCTATTTTATGGACAAGGTTGTCGATCATTTGCTGGTTTTCAAAGGCGATGCAGAAATCAAGGATTTTCCCGGAAATTATTCAGATTATAGGGATTGGGAGTTTGTTAGCGAAGAGCGAAAGGCCCCTGTAGAGACGCACTATAGTGCGTCTAAAAAATCATCACCCATTGCGTCAGGTTCATCACCCATTGCGTCTGAATCATCACCTATTGTGTTAGGTTCATCATCCATTACATCTGAAAAACAATCTGAAACTCCCAAACGCAAAATGAGTTTCAAGGAAAAACAAGAATTTGAATCTTTGGAAAAGGAAATTCCATTGTTGGAATCAGAAAAAATAAAAATTGAAACTGCTCTTTCTTCAGGTGAATTAAGCAATGACGAAATTATGATTGCCTCAAAACGTTTTGCCGAACTGAACAAATTAATCGATGACAAAACGATGCGTTGGCTTGAATTGAGTGAAATATGAAAACATTTTTAGGTTTAGGTAGTAATTTGGGGGATAAACGGCAGTATATCGACTACGCAATTCGTCAAATTTCAAGCAAAACAGGACATGTTTTGCAACAATCAACTTTTTACGAATCAGAACCACAGGGTTTTCAGTCTGAAAATCAGTTTGTCAATGTTGTTGTGTTGGTAGAGACTGACCTTCAACCATTGGCATTATTGCATCAGCTTCAGGAGATTGAGCAGGAGATGGGTAGATTGTACAAATCTGTCGATGGGGTATATGCCGACAGGATTATTGATATTGACATTTTGTTATATGAAGATCAGATTATTGATTTACCTGAATTGAAAGTCCCGCACCCTCACATGAAGGAACGGGACTTTGTTATGAAACCATTAAACGAAATTCTTGGGTTGATTTAGACTTTTTAAAGAATCAAGCATCAGTTTGATGATATTCTTTCAGAATTTCCCAAGCATTTTTTAAATCTTTTTCGAAAACCATGATTGCAACTCCTTCGTTAATCTCGTAAAGCATTGGAAGTATGTCGGCACTCGCTGAGTTGTATATAGAACTCGAAATATTATTTTCTTTAAGTACAGATTGGTCAAGCATCGCCTCTTCCATTCTCTCGTAGTTTTTTAGTCGAACAATCTTTTCTTCCATGATAGCGGGATTATGAGGTTTAACTTGCTGTCTGTAAAACAATACAAAACCTAAAAATGTTTACAACAATGATTGTTAATTTTCACCCCCGCAATATTTTTTTTACTTTTGCATCACGAATTTTAAAATAATGGAAATAGATAATCTTCCCGATCACATAGTATATTCTCCTCAAGTAATTGATTTTGTAACAGTTGCAGCAGAAACTTGTCTGTTTTTTGAGCATGCAGCAGAATTTGGCACGCAAGAATTTGTAAACAAAGGAGCGAAAATTCTGGCACTGTTGTACCTGAAAACATCCATGCTGGAAATTCCACCGCGGGTGTATGATGACATAACAGAAAAGTTTGTCACAGAAGCTGATTACAACGATATCAAAGGACAAATTGAATTGTTGCTGGGCGAAAAGGATTCTTATTTAGAGACCTTTCATCCGGACATGACGCTGAGTGATACACCTATAGCTGCTTTTGTATCCGAGAATTTAGCAGATGTTTATCAGGAATTGAAAGATTTTGCCGCAAATTATCAGTTAGCCGATACTGAGATCATGAATGATGCTTTGGCAACTTGTTTGGAGGCTTTTGGTGTGCACTGGGGACAAAAATCCTTGAATGCATTGCGGGCTTTGCACAATATCCGGTATAGCGATAATTTTGAAGTGGAAAATCAGTTACAAGAAGATGCTCAAACAAATAAAATTGATAGAAATTCATTTTTAGGTTTCTTGCGAGATGATGAAATAAACCATTAATTATCAAATGATTAAATCAAAAATAACTAAAGAAGATGTTAATCAACTGCCTGTCGTCATGTTTGAGGGCGAGGTTACAGTTGTAGATAGTGATGAAAAAGTGTATGATGCCATGTTGGATTTACAGCAACATAAAATCGTAGGGATTGATACGGAAACAAAACCTTCATTCAGAAAGGGAGTGCTGCATAAAGTTGCTTTATTGCAAATTTCAACTCCCAATCATTGTTACCTTTTCCGACTGAATAGAATTTCTTTTCCTCGGGAGTTGGGTGCATTTTTATCTGATAAGTCTATTTTGAAAATAGGGTTGGCATTGAAAGATGATTTTACTGCTCTGAATAAGCATCACAAGTTTAAACCTGAGAATGTAGTTGATTTGCAGTCAATTGTCAAAGACTATGGCATCATGGATTTGAGTCTCCAGAAGATATTTGC
>JAUSNQ010000160.1 GCA_030655595.1 Paludibacter sp. | reverse complement strand
TTCTTGGTTTTCTATAGACTAAAAAAAATCAGGATAAATAAACATCTGTTTCATCTGGCATTTGCACTTACAGGAATCATATTAATTTTCACAGTTAACTCCAGAATTAAAACGAATGTACTTCAACGTTTTCCTTATAATATATATCATAGTCTTTCTGAATACTCAAAACTAAAAAAAGCTATGAATGTGGAAAGAGTTGATTTTGAACCGGATTTCAATTGTAATGTTCTGGAAGAAAAAAACGACTCGTTAATTGTTGTATTCGTAATCGGAGAAGCTGCCAGAGCTGATCATCTTTCCTTAAATGGATATTCACGCAACACAAATAAATTTTTATCGCAGCGTGAACATGTATATGCTCTACCGAATGTGTATAGCGAATATACTCACACTGTAAGAAGTTTGCCTCATTTGCTCACCAGAGCCGACAGTATTAATGAGCATCTTGCTTTTAGTGAGTTTTCTTTTATATCTTTATTTAACAAATGTGGTTATAGGACTGAATGGATATCAAATCAAGATCCAGCAAACAGCTATGTTTTTTTCATGAAAGAATGTGATACGATTATTTATGCTCATCCGGAAAAAACAGTTTATAACTTCAACAACTGGCTTGATGAAGACTTGATTCCATTTGTTAAACAGTCTATTTCAAAATCTTATAAAAACAATCTGATGATTTTACATACCATAGGAAGTCACTGGTATTATAATAGTCATTTCACTAAAGAGTTTGAAGTTTTCACTCCCATAACAAAAAGCAGAATTATAACCCAAAATAGTCCTGAAGAAATCATAAATTCTTATGATAATACGATTTTATACACAGATTACTTTTTGGATAAATTAATCAGCATATTAAATGATAAAAATGCTCTGTTGATATATGTTTCAGACCATGGCGAGATTCTAGGAGAAAATGGCCTTTGGTTGCATGCAAGCGATCATCCGGCCACAAAAAATCCGGCAGCATTAATTTGGATGTCAGATAAATATATTAAATATTATCCCCGCAAAAAAGATGCTCTTATATTAAATAAAGATAAAAGATGGCGCACCGATTTCGTTTTCCACACAATACTATCAGGATCCAACATACCAAGCGTTTCCATACAAAAAAGCCTTGATATATTTACAGTTCCCAAATAAAAAAGAATTATTATTCGGGTAAATTTTCATAGATCAACCTTTCTTTATTAGGGTTTATTACATATCTGATTGTATCAGATTGCATTTTATCCGAAAAAATGCTCTTTTGTAATACTTGTTCAGGAAATGTAATACTCGCCATATCTAACATTGAATGAAAAATATAACGCACACTAATCGGTTTTCGCTTATTGTTGATTAAGCTTTCAATCTTTCTTTTATAATTATTTTGATATTCATTTGAATACCAAATAAATAAAGGAACATGATAATCATACTTTGTAATAACTGTTCGAGCATGAAACATTACATTATCTTCCGTATCATACAAATTCTCACCGTGATCCGAAAGATAAACAAACGAGCTAACACAATCTAAACTATCAATTTTATCAATAATTTTTGACAAAAAATAATCAGTATATAAAATTGAATTGTCGTATGCATTGATGAATAATTCTTTATTTTTAGGAGATATCAAGGACGGTTTGTAAAGATTCCCTATGTTTGGCTGAAAAACATCAAATTTTTTTGGATATCTGTCGCTATATTTGAAATGGCTTCCCGAAGAATGAATTACAATAAGGACTTTATTATCATTTTTCATTAATATTTTATCTAAAAAAGGCAACAAATCTTCATCATAATTTGAACTCTTACCCAATTCTGTTGTAGTGATATGCGATTCATCTGTGTTTTTTGCAATTCTTCTGATAAATGAATATGAACCACTCTGGTTTGCAATCCAATACGTCTTATAACCTGCCTCTTTAAATGCATCGACGAATGATTTTTCATACATTGCTTTTTGATTGTTCTCAGAATCTACCCGAAACAAAATCTGAGGCAAACTGATAACCGTCCCATTACCCTCTGAAATAAAGTCATCAAATGAGACTAAATTGCTTTTCTTATCTAAATTAGGAGAAGTTAACCGATCATATCCATTTAATGAAAAATTATTATACCGTGCAGTTTCTCCAATTACAAACACATAAACTTCTTTTTGCTGGCTATTGTCAACTTGTATTGCACCAAAACTAAAGTTATTTGTAATCTTTTCCGCCTTTTTAACTTCTTGATTTATTGATATTAGCTTATGTGTTTGAATAATAAGGTCATAAGGATATATTTTATGAAATTTGTAACTGAAAGTTTTTATCGTTTCGCTGTATAACCGATCTTTATCCTCTACAATATATGTATTGTATTTATAATAATAAACAAAGCCTGCAATACAATAAAATACAAACAAGAACACAAAAATAAGTTTCAACTTTATATTATGAAAAACCTTTACTTTCTGAATCTTGGTAAATGAGACTATAAAAAAGAAAATCAGCACCGAAAAGTAAAGAAGAATATAAAAAAGAGAAGAAGAAAATAATCCCATTGCCTCGCTTACATTGGTGCTAAAAATATCCATCAAAAAAGCGTAGGTAACAGGAAGGCGGTTTAGCGTAATGTGAACGATTTCTATTGGTGATAAAATCACAAAAATCCCGTGAAAAAGAAAAAAATAACGCCAATTAAGAAATAATGCCGGAATAAAAAAAATCAATAGAGACATCCCTAAAAACATAATTGTCTTGGTAAATTGTCCTGCTAAATCGCTCCCATAAAATGCAAGATAAATATTGGGAAGCAAAACAATTAATGACAGAATAATTATCCAAATAATACTCTTGTTAATTCTATTTCTCATAATTTAGACCGGTAATTTTCAATGATGGTATAAAAACCTCACCCCCGCTTGATCAAATTCATAAACTCCTCCCTAGTTTTTGCCTGCTGAAAAACTCCTGTAAAATCAGATGTAGTGGTAATGGAATTTTGTTTTTGAACTCCCCGCATTTGCATACACAAGTGTTGCGCTTCTAAAATAACCATCACGCCTAAAGGATTCAGGGTGTTCTGAATACATGCTTTAATTTCGGTTGTCATGCGCTCCTGCACTTGCAAGCGACGGGCATAAACTTCCACGATGCGGGCAATTTTGCTTAATCCGGTTATCTGGTGGTTGGGAATATAGGCGATGTGTGCTTTCCCGAAAAACGGTAACATGTGGTGCTCGCACATCGAATAAAAATCAATATCCTTGACAATAACCATCTGTCTGTAATTTTCAGTAAACATCGCCGATTTGATAATCTCTTCGGGATTCTGTTCGTAGCCCTGAACGAGAAATTGCATGGCTTTCGAAACACGTTCGGGCGTTTTCAGCAATCCTTCTCTGTCTGGATCTTCTCCTAAAAGTTCTAATATTTCGTGGTAATGATGGGCTATTTTTGCTGTTTTTTCAGCATCGAAAGGGACAAGTTTATTCTGATTGAAATCCATATTAATTTATTTTGCTGAAACTGAAATGCGGTCGCGTACGGTATAAGTTTGACCTTTTAACCTAGGAAATTCCATGAGTAATTCTTCTGTGAAATTCTTTGCTTCTTTCTGTCCCATGAAATCACCGACCCTAACCTTCCAAAACGGAGAACTGTAGGTAACATACACATTCTTTTCAGGAAAAGCTTCCTGAAGAACGCGTTCTAAATAAAAAGCTTCATCTTTGGCTGTACGTTGGGCATTACTTGAGAAAACTTGTACCCGGAACCCATTCACAATTGAACCAGCTCGCGAAGCGTTTTCTACAACTAACTGTTCAATCCGACTATCTTGATGGAAGTTTACCGTCGCATCGCTTGCTTTCTCCTTTTGAGAGATCTTTTGAAATGCGTTTTTAGTGCTGTCGGAATTAGTCTTCTCAACCAGTTCAACACTGGCAGTCGATTCAAATGTCAAGAAAACCAACAATGTGACGAGAAAGAAATCCTTCATAATGATGCAATTTTGAGCGCAAAGTTACAAAATGTTGCGATTATATCTATATATTAATTTTATTATCTTTGTTCTTTCAAATTAAACTGATACGCATGTCGGATAAACACGAAACTGTTATTATCGTTGCCGGAGGAAAAGGAGAGCGCATGCAAACCGAGATTCCGAAACAATTTATTGAAATCAATTCCAAACCTATCCTGATGCATACCATCGGGGTTTTTGTGAAATACAACAACAAAATTGATGTAATAGTTGTATTGCCCGAAACGCAATTCGAAAACTGGCGCGGACTCTGCAAAAAACATGCCTTCAAAATCAAGCATCGGGTAGTTCGCGGAGGCTTGACCCGTTTTGATTCTGTGAAAAACGGTTTGAATCATGCCGGAAATGCAGGTTTAATTGCTGTACACGATGGAGTTAGGCCTTTAGTCAGCATCCGGACAATTCAACTTTGCTTCGATGAAGCGAAAAACAAGGGGGCAGCTATTCCGGTAATCGAGGCGGTCGAAAGTCTACGGCAAATTGATGAGAACAAAAGTTTCTCTGTCGATAGAACGAAATTCAAAATGGTACAAACACCACAGGTTTTCGATGCGAAAATTCTAAAAAAAGCTTACACGCAGGAATACTCCCCATTATTTACAGATGATGCTGCAGTCGTTGAATCTTCAGGAATCAAAATTAATTTAGTGGAAGGAAACTGCGAGAATATCAAAATTACAACACCTTTTGATTTGAAAATGGCTGAAATGCTTCTTTAAATCCCGATTCATGCAATTAGCTCATGTCGATATAAAATTTCTACCCGGAGTCGGACCCAAAAAAGCGGAACTACTGCTTAAAGAGTTGAATATTCATTCAGCAGAAGATATGCTCAGCCACTATCCCTATAAATACATCGACCGAAGCAGGTTTTACTATTTACATGAAATATCGGAGCAGATGCCTTTTATTCAAGTAAAAGGTCAAATTCTCCGGTTTGATAAAATTGGAGTCGGACGCAATCAACGTTTATCAGCTATTTTCACCGATGGAAAAGAGACGATTGAATTAATCTGGTTTAAGGGAATTAAATTTATCCTTGAAAAATATAAAACAGGCATCACTTATGTGATTTTCGGAAAACCTTCCTTTTTTAACGGGAAATTCAACATTGCTCATCCTGAAATTGATTTGCCATCGCAACTGCCTCCTGTGGAGCAGCTCGGCTTGCAGCCTTATTACAACACCACCGAAAAAATGAAGTCGGGTTTTTTAAACTCGAAAGCGGTTCAGAAAATCATGCAGGCACTCCTACCCTATTTGCAAGCAGGAATTCCAGACACGCTTCCGGCTTATGTTCTGAAAAAATTTGCGTTGATGAATCTGACCGAGGCACTCATCAACATCCATTTTCCAAAAAACACAACTACACTTAAAAAAGCACGTCAACGACTCAAGTTTGAAGAACTGTTTTATGTGCAATTGAACATTTTACAACAAACAAAGTGGAGAGAGCAAAATCTGCGTGGATATGTCATGAAAAAGGTCGGGCATTATTTTCATACTTTTTACAAAGATTATTTGCCTTTTGAACTGACAGGTGCTCAAAAACGGGTTATCAAAGAAATACATGAAGATGTTGGAAGCGGGAAACAAATGAACCGACTTTTGCAGGGTGATGTTGGTAGTGGTAAAACATTAGTTGCGTTGATGTCGATGTTGATTGCCATCGATAATGGTTATCAGGGTTGTATGATGGCTCCTACAGAAATTCTTGCCAATCAACATTATGAAACACTCAAAAGTTTAATTGGAGATTCAGGAGTTCAGGTTGCAATTTTAACAGGTTCAACCCGACCCAAAGCTAGGGAGAAATTACATGCTGATTTACAATCCGGTGCTTTGAATATTATCGTTGGAACACATGCCCTAATAGAAAATGTAGTTCAATTTAAGAATTTGGGGTTAGTCGTTATCGATGAACAACACCGGTTTGGTGTAGAACAACGATCGAAACTCTGGAAAAAAAACACGCAAGTTCCCCACGTGCTTGTCATGACTGCTACACCCATTCCCCGTACCTTAGCCATGACTCTTTACGGCGATTTGAGCGTATCTGTTATTGATGAATTGCCTCCTGGCAGAAAACCCATCCAAACCTATCATTACTACGAAAATAAACGTCTGGCTCTGAATGGATTTATATCCAAACAAATTGCTGCGGGCAGGCAAATTTATGTGGTTTATCCTTTGATTGACGAATCCGAAAAAATGGACCTTCAAAATGTAACGGCTGGATATGACTATTTTCGGGAATATTTTCCGGATTGCAAAGTCAGCATGGTCCACGGAAAATTAAAATCCAATGAAAAAGAACATCAGATGCAATTGTTTGTCTCCAACCAAACCCAAATCATGGTGGCAACAACAGTCATCGAAGTTGGAGTAAACGTACCCAATGCCTCCGTGATGATTATTGAAAATGCAGAAAGATTCGGCCTGTCGCAGTTGCATCAGCTAAGAGGACGTGTCGGTCGGGGTGGTGATCAATCATATTGTATTTTAATCACCGGTTTTAAATTGGCTACCGAAACCCGTAAAAGGATGGACATATTAACCCGCACAAACGATGGTTTTGAAATTGCTGAAGCCGACTTGCAACTCAGGGGCCCCGGAGATATGGAAGGAACACAGCAAAGCGGGATGCCCTTCGAACTAAAAATCGCAAATCTTGCTCAGGATGGAAAAATGCTTGAAATTGCACGTAGATTTGCTCTCGAAATATTAGATCAAGATCCAAAATTGGAAAACCCTGAGAACAAGACGCTGTCGGCACAATTAAAAAAATTGAAAACGAATGCCGTGAATTGGGGAATTATAAGTTAAAAAATGCCGAATAGTTTGGTCGGCTAAGCATATTTTTTTATCTTTGGGGGTTTTAAAAACCATATATAATTACCTGAATATCATGGAGAAAACACTTGTCATCATCAAACCGTGTACCATACAACGAGGATTGATTGGCGAAATCATCCAACGATTTGAAAAAAAAGGACTTCAACTTTGTGGTATGAAGATGATGCAATTAGGCGAAGAAATCCTGCTTGAACATTACGCTCACCTGGCACAACGTCCTTTTTTTAAACGCATTAAAGACTCAATGATGATTAGTCCGGTCATAGTTTGCTGCTGGAAAGGAGTCGATGCTATACGGATTGTTCGCACCATGGCAGGAGTCACCAATAGCAGGGATGCTGTACCCGGAACTATTCGTGGAGATTACAGCATGAGTGTGCAGGAAAACATCATCCATACCTCCGATTCACCCGAAACCGCAGCAATTGAATTGAAACGGTTTTTTAAAGATGATGAGATTTTTGAGTATCAACATCATCCTCTGAATTTTCTATACGCAAACGACGAAATTTGATAAATACCCGCATTATTTCTTATGAAAATTATTCGAAAAACACTCTCATTGGCACTAGCTCTCACCTGGTTTCTAAACACAGCGTTTGCAAACGACAAAGACAAAACTATCTCTTCAATTGTAAAACCTGATTCTATCAACATTTATCAAGGTCTTTTGAATGACGAAACAGATGATTTGATGGAAAATCATCCCGCCGACGATATTTATAACAACATCTGGACAAGCAGCAAACTCAATCCTTATAAAATCTCTATTGACAGCGTACCCGATTCTATTAAAATCGATTTATCAAGTTTCTGCGCTCCTGTCACCGGTCATATTACGTCTCATTTTGGAGCACGAAGATATCGTTACCATTACGGAACAGACTTAAAATTACAGATTGGAGATACTGTATGTGCTTCTTTCGCAGGAAAAATCCGCATCATCGATTATGACAGAAAAGGCTATGGTCATTACGTTGTAATCAGACATGATAACGGATTAGAGACTGTTTATGCGCATCTTTCACAGGTATTGGTGTCTCACGACCAGTTAGTCGCTGCAGGACAACCTATTGCGCTTGGAGGAAATACAGGAAGATCTACAGGTCCGCATCTGCATTATGAAGTTCGTTTTCTTGGAAATGCATTGAACCCTGCTAAAATTTTCGATTTTGCTTCTGGTCTGCCCTTTCAGGAGGAATATCTCATAACAAAAAAGCAATCCTTTTATTACCAAAAAGAAGTAAAAGCACTTACAGCAGCAAAATATTACAAAATCCGTAACGGTGATAATCTAAGTCGAATTGCGGCAAGAAACGGTACCAGTGTAAATGCACTTTGTCGTCTCAATGGGATTTCTTCAAAAAAAGTTCTTCGTATAGGTCAATCAATCCGAATCCGATAATCATGCCGGAAAAACAAATTACCCCTTTTGTTTGTTTGGATTCATAGCATAATAAAAACATAACGATGTATTCCAAAAAAAATATTGAAGACCAGATTTTGGTGATTTTCGGTTCGAACGGGGATTTGGCAAAGCGGAAACTCTTACCGGCTATTTTTCAACTTTTTATTGATGATTTTCTCCCAAAAAACTTTATTGTTATAGGTACCGGAAGTCTGGAAAAAGATGAAATTGCCAATCGAAAAGACGTAAAAACAGCTCTTAAAGACTTTGCTAAAGCTGCACTAAAAGAAGCTCCTGAAAAATTAGATGCTTTTCTAAATCAAGTTTATTACAAAAAGGTTCACAACCAAACCGAACAGGATTTTGAAACTTTAAAAGACTACATTCATTCACTTTCTGATTCCTTAGGGATCAAGGAAAATATTATTTACTATTTTTCTATTCCTCCTTTTTTGTATGATGTGGTAGCTGCTAATCTGGTTAAATATAATTTAAACCTTGAAGAAAAAGGATGGAAGCGCATCATCGTCGAAAAACCTTTTGGTTATAGTTACGATACGGCAGTCGAACTGGATAAAAAGCTCCACAACGGTTTTAGCGAAGAACAAATTTACCGAATCGATCATTATCTAGGAAAAGAAACGGTACAAAACATCATGGTTACGCGTTTCTACAATGGCTTTTTCGAACCTATCTGGAATAGAAAATACATCGATCGGGTTGAGATTACGGCTGCCGAAAAGATCGGAGTCGGTGACCGAGGTGGTTATTATGACACATCCGGAGCCTTGCGCGATATGATTCAAAATCATTTGCTGCAAGTATTGGCAATAGTTGCCATGGAACCTCCTGCGATTTTTGATTCCGAATCCATCCGGAATGAAACCGTTAAGGTGCTACAGGCATTGCGCCCAATTAAAGGGAGTGATGTTGCACAACAAGTGGTTCGTGGACAATACATAGCAACTCAAGTGGATGACAAATTGCATCCGGGATATCGGCAGGAACAAGGCGTTTCTCCCAACTCAAAAACAGAAACCTATGTCGCAATTAAGACTTATATTGACAATTGGAGATGGGGAGATGTGCCTTTCTATATCCGTACAGGTAAACATCTTCCGGCAAGGGTGACCGAGGTCGTTATTCATTTGAAACATGCGCCACATCAGCTTTTCAAACAACTTTGCCTGACCCAGCCTAACAATATGATTATCCTGAGAATTCATCCTGATGCGGGCATTGCCATCGATTTTGGGATGAAAATCCCGGGTGCCGGTTATAAGGTGCATAATGTGGATATGGCATTTCATTATGCTGATTTGGCTGAAACAAAAATTCCGGAGGCATATGAAAGATTGTTATTAGACTGCATGGTGGGCGATTCAACACTTTATGCCCGTGCAGATGCCGTTAAAACAAGCTGGAAATTTGTCGACCCAATTATAGAAGCCTGGCAAAATGATTCTGACATTCCGCTATATTTTTATGACTGTAATACCTGGGGACCGGACGAATCAAACAAACTATTCGATGATAAGTACACCAAATGGAGAGAACCGGAGGAGTAAGATTGAACAATCACTTGTAATACAATACTGAAAACAATAAAACTAAATAATTATAGCCTAAAAGGGGATGAAACACGAAACACACATTTATGAAAATGCGGAACTCTCTGCACGTGCTGTTGCACAACTAATTCTTGAAAAATCAACCGCGAAACAACTGCAATCACAGCCGTTAAATTTGGCTGTTTCAGGCGGATCAACTCCAAAATACTTGTTTACTCTTTTAGCTGAAGATGAATGCCGTACACAGATTCCCTGGGAAAATGTACGCTTCTTTTGGGTGGACGAAAGGTGTGTAGAGCCGACAGATCCGGAAAGTAATTTTGGCATGACCTACGATGCTTTGTTGCAGTACGCTTTTGTCCCGGCTCAAAATATTTTTAGGATGAAAGGGGAAGATATCCCTGAGAATGAAGCACAAAGATATATAAATCTCCTTAGAAAAGAACTCCCTGCAAAAAACGGATTTCCAGTTTTCGACCTCGTTCTTCTTGGTATTGGAGATGATGGACATACCGCTTCAATATTCCCCAATAATATGGATCTTTTAGATTCGGAAAAATCTGTTGAAGTAGCAAGCCATCCTGTGAGTGGACAAAAAAGAATAACCTTAACAGGCAAAACGATTAATCATGCTGATCAGGTTATTTTCTTAGTCAACGGTGAAAATAAAGCTCCCATTATTCGGGAAATTGTTCAACAAACACCGGCTGCTAAAAAATACCCGGCAGCATACATGCACAATTACGCAGGGAAAATTGAGTTTTATATGGATATTGCTGCAGCAAGGCTTTAATTTTTTACGATTTCCAAAGTATCCGAAGCAATCATAAATTCTTCATCTGTTGGTATAACTACCACTTTTACTGTTGAATCAGGCGTACTCAACAAAATCTCTTTGCCCTTTGAGTTTGCGTTCAGTTGCAAGTCAATTTTCAATCCCATGTAACTGAAGTGTTTACAAATATTTTCACGGGTTCCGGTTTGATTTTCACCGACACCGCCTGTAAAAACGAGTACATCTGCACCATTGAGGGCAGCAAAATAAGATCCGATGTATTTAATCATTCGATACTCGTACATGTCCAATGCCAATTTTGCTCTTTCATTTCCCTTAGCTATGGCATTTTCAATATCCCGCATATCCGAAGAAATTCCTGAAACACCTAAAACGCCGCTATGTTTATTGAATAAAGTTGAAACAGCTGCAGAATTAATCATCTCCTTCTCCATCAGAAAGGTAACTACACCAAGATCTACGTCTCCGGAACGTGTCCCCATCATCAATCCTTCAATCGGTGTAAAACCCATCGAGGTATCAATTGATTTTCCATCTTTGATGGCTGCTATCGAAGCGCCATTTCCTATGTGTGCTGTAATAATTTTTGTTTTTTCATAATCCAAACCGAGAAATTCACAAGCACGATGTGAAACATAACGATGACTGGTTCCATGAAAACCATAGCGACGAATACCGTATTTTTGGTACAATGCATAAGGAATACCGTACATATATGCATATTCAGGCATGGTTTGATGAAATGCAGTATCAAATACTGCTACTTGTGGCACATCGGGCAAAAGTTCCTTGATTGCCTTAATACCGGCTAAATTTGGCGGGTTATGCAATGGTGCGATGTCAATACACTCTTCAATTTTTTTGATTACCTCATCATTAATTAAAACACTCGCATTGAATTTCTCACCACCATGTACAACGCGATGTCCTACAGCTTTAATTTCTTCTAACGATTTTAAAGCCCCGTGTTTCTTGCTGGTCAATACACCTAAAATATATTCTACCGCAACTTGATGCTCTAAAATTTCTCCTTCAAGCATTACTTTTTTACCATCCTGACGAGTGTGTTTTAGAAATGATCCTTTCATTCCCAGTTTTTCAACACCACCAGAACCGAGCACTTCATTGCGCGCCATGTCAAGTAATTTGTATTTTACCGATGAACTTCCACAATTTAAAACTAATATTTTCATACAAACTACCTCCTATTTAACAAGATTACCCGATTCATCATATATATAAAAACCTTTTCCGGTGCTGATTCCAAAATTTTTGGCCCGAACCATCCGCAACAAAATTGGTGATGGTTTGTATTTGATATTTCCATACTCATCATATAAATTATTCAATAATTTTACGATTTTTTCAATGCCCATATTATCGGCAGTCCTGAAAACACCAAGGTTGTGTCCAAAACCTACCGTCAACACTTTATCAATATCTTCGATGGTAGAAATTCCTTCCATTAATATCTGACAGGCTTCGTTGAGTTGTGTTAAGAACAAGCGAATGCTAACCAATCCGGCTGATTCGATTACAGAAACATATTCGTGATTGATTAAACGCGCAAACTGACTTACCTTGTTGAATGTTTCCTGCGAAGTGTGCAGTCCTGAAACTATTTCCAGGATATTCGAACCAGGAGTATTAATCATAAAATGAACACCAATGCATCTTTCCTGATATTTTAACTCAGCAGCAAGTTCTGTTACAACTACAGTGGTTACATTGGACGCAATGATTGCATCTGGCTCCAAAACATGCTCCAAATTTTGAAATACTTTCTTCCGTTCTACAACCTGACGTTCTCCTGTTTGATTGTCGTATCGAATAGCTTCAATCACAAAATCGCAATTCTGAAAATCGCTGTAAGTAGTCGTCCCTTTGACACGTGAAAGAATGGCCTTTTTTTCATTTTCAGTCAAACCCCAATTCATGATTTTTTTGTCAAGTTTGGCTTCTATCCGACTGAATGCATTGGCAATTTTTTCTCTGTTAGGCTCTAAAAAAACAACCTCCATGCCGTTAATGGCAGCGGTTGTAGCGATTTCGCTTCCCTCTATGCCGCATCCAACTACTCCAATACGTGAAAACAATGTTCGTTTTCTGTTTCGTTTACTCAATCCGTATCGTTCTATCGGTTCACTAATAGGTTTTGCCATCTGAATTATAATTTATTTTTTTTATCGCTAAAATTTGCTTTACTTCTACACATCACTCTAATTTCAATGCGATTTTTTCATTGCCTGATTTGCTGTAATTGCAATCATATTGACGATATCGTCGACTGAACAACCTCTCGACAAATCGTTTATAGGTGAAGCCATTCCTTGTAATATCGGACCCACAGCCTGTGTTCCTGAAAACCGCTCTACCATTTTATAGCCGATGTTTCCCGACTGCAAATCAGGGAAAACAAGCACATTGGCATATCCGGCAATTTTGCTTCCGGGAGCTTTGCTTTGACCCACTGTAGGAACCAAAGCCGCATCAGCCTGTAATTCTCCATCAATTTGTAAGGTGGGATCCATATATTTTGCGATGCGAGTTGCTTCAGCCACTTTATCAACAAACTCATGTTTAGCACTACCTTTGGTCGAGAAACTCAACATGGCAATTTTTGGTTCAAAACCAGCAATTGCACGGGTCGTCTCTGCACAAGATATTGCAATTTCTGCCAATTCTTCGGCTGATGGATTCGGGTTCACAGCACAATCAGCAAAAACCAGCAATCCATTTTCGCCATACTGAGGCGTTGGAGTAAACATTAAAAATGCGCCAGAAACTACGGATATACCCGGTTTGGTTTTTACGATTTGAAACGCAGGACGCAAAACGTCTCCTGTCGTGTTTTGAGCACCGGCTAACTCTCCATCGGCATCTCCATTTTTAATCATCAAACAAGCTAGGTATAACGGATTCTTCGACAATATTGCAGCTTCTTCCTGCGTCATGCCTTTATTCTTACGTATCTCGTAAAGCAATTCAGCATACGTGGGCATACAACTATCTTGCAGTGGATCAATGATTTTCGCGTCTTGAATAAAATTTAAATGCTCTGCCCTGGCTATCGAAAAAATTTCATCCTTATTCCCAATCAAAATCAATTTTGCTGCTTTACTTTTCAAAATGATGTCTGCCGCTTTAAGGGTGCGGATTTCAGTGCCTTCTGGCAGGACAATCCGTTGTGGATTTGCCTTGGCACGTTCCATGATTTGGTTTAGTAAGTTCATTGTTTGTGATGAAATTTAAAATGCTGATTTAACTTATTAGAGAGGTAAGCTCCGTTATAAACACCACAAAAGTAATACATATTTTGCGAAATTGCAATGTCGAGATTGCAAAATATGGTAAATAATTGTTCTATTGACAAATAACGCTATAAAAATATCAATAATTTTTGAATTTCCAACGTAATAGCAATTTAATTTCAGTTTTTTTATTGCGGGAAATCTGCTCATGGCCACTGCCGATTTTTTCCCTGTCATCAGCATAAAGTAATTGTGATATTTTAAACCAACAAGAAACATTTGGCGAGAAATCATATCTTAAGTTTATATAATACTTGCTTCCCAAGCCAGAAAACATAGGTATGCTAAAAGCATAAAGCACATCCTTTTCAAACAAATAACTCCGATTTTCATATTTGACAGCATCAAAAAAAAGATAACTCAAATCCACACTGAAAGGTATCTTATCCAAGTAGAAACTCACTTCCTGTAATGCTGTTAAGCCATAGGTCAAGTTCTCAGTGCCATGACTGACTAAATTACCATCAATTATATGCTTAAATTTAATATTCCCTTTTTCATATAGCAATTGATAGCGCAATGATGCTTTCCGGCCTTGTTCAATTTCTTGGGTCGGGTTCGTTGTTCCTGATTTACTTTTCAATTTTTGTTCATACTTAGCCCTCCAAAACATTGTTGTTCGAAGTGAAGGGGTATAATTTGCCTGCATAAAAAAATCCTTTCCAAAGGAGGGAAAATCGATGCCATATTTGACCCAGGGAAATCGATAACTATCAGCATAAGCAGCAATTTTCCATTTTTTAAACGGTAAAATCTCAACTCCAATATAAAACCCTTGTTCATTGCCAACAACTGAGTTCTCGGAGAAAGCTGACGCAAAAAAGGCGTTGAACTCGGGAGCATAATACCGGTGTAGCATCGCAATATTAACCCTTGATATTGGCGAAAAGGTCAGTCCGTTAATGACTGCCAGACCATTTTGATTTGTGATTGCCGCCTCACCAAAAACATTGAATTTCAGATATCTTAACCTGTAATTTATGCCCGAAACCAATTGCCGATTTCCCTGAAAATAAAAGATATTATACGGATAAGATTTAAGCAACAAATCATGACTTAAGTTCATCATCACTGATGATACACCCACCTGATATGCTGGTCTGGTTATAGTGAAATTGCCACCATAGACTGCTTGTCTGACAGTATTTCGTTTTTCAAATTCGGTGATTGTTCGGTGATAACCAGTCTTGTAAAAGCCTGTAAAAACATCATTTTCAATATTGCCATCAATTAATTTATTCGAATAGAACACATGTAAATTCGTTTGATTCAGCTGTAAAGAAACAGCGCATCCTCTGAAAAAATTAAACTCATTGGTCGATCCATACCTCTTAAATCCGGTATTGTTAACCAACACCTGGGTCGTCATCGATGATTTACCTCCTCCAAATCCTTGTTGCAGGACCAGTCCTTGTCCGAAACTTGCCTGATAATCTCCTAATATCACGTTTTGGATTATTCCCAAACGCTTTACCTGAATGGACGCTGAGTAAAAATCATATCCCTTTTGCAGTTTGCCCCAAAACATTTCTCCGGCATCTTTTTCAGCAGTTAAACTTGTTAAAACCCTATCTTTGTATTGAAACCTGTACTTGAAATGGTGATACATGCTATTGCCCGCATAGATTGAAGTATCACTCTCTGTTTTGAAATATCCTTTCTTTTGTTCCAACACTCTATCAAAACGAGTAAGCAGCTCATTTCTTCCGTATTTAAATACCTCGTTAAACTTGAGGGGATCAAGAAAATCATTTCCTTTGGATAAAATCACAAACGGAAGCATCCTTCTGATATCTGTCATGTCGAGCCCCTCGATCAATTGCAATTCATAGATTGTTGATAGTTCTCCGAATTTATAGCGGTAATACAATATGTTTTCGATTTGATTGTTAGAGAGAAACATCATTTTCTCCAATTCCTCACGGGTAGAATTGTTCAAATTCAATGGATGTTGACTTAATACTATCAACTCATCATAAAAAGTATCAAAATTTAAATCTTCACCGGACTCTTCTGTATAATGCTCAAATACCGCTGCAATAAACTGATCTATTGACGAAATAACATCTTGATTCTGTGCAGGAATCAAGACAGCGAAGTAAATTGAGAATAGACAAACAAACAAAAATCTCATCGTAACAGGTTATAAACAATTACACAAACAGTCAATGCTAGGGTTTCTCGTCAAACTTATACTTTAAACGAACAATCGTATTCAGTCCGAGCAATGGGTGAAGTTCAGAGCATAAATCAAAAGAAAATGGCTTGAGATCAAATCCGATTCCCAAACAAGAAACCAAATAATCATTCGCATAAATCCCCAGCTGAAATCTGGTCCGTTTCAACATGGTGTATTGAAAGCCAGTTGCCACCCTGTAATTGCTGCTGATTTCCTTCTCGGCCTGAAATCTCCAGGCTAATTCAGGTATAAAATGATAGCTACACCCTAAACTGAAGATTGAAGGAATCCGTTTTGTCGACAACTCCGATTTAATATTGGTACCAAAGGGATTAAATAGATGAACTCCAATAGTCAAATTGCGATGTACTGGAATATTAAGTCCTATTTGAGGATAAAAAGCGGCATGATAACGATTTGTAGAAACAAAAAAAGCACTGTGATAGGTAAATTGCATGCCCAAGCTGAATTTTCCTGCAAAATCACGTGCAAAAGCTAAACCCAACATCATTTCATGATATAGCGAGAATCCAAAATGCGTGAAGGAAAAGCCTGGCACAAAATGCTTTGTAGGATAAGCTATTGTAAAACTTTTTGCGGCTAATTCTGTTATAATATAACGGTTCTCATAGATCACTTCAAGTTGCGGTAAACTTAGTTGCGACAAAGGAGCAGGATTGTGAAACGCAGACCAATTGTGGGCATCTGCAACAGAAGTGTTGGCAATTGAAATGGAAGATGGATGTGGATAAGCAATCTGAGATATGCCGAAATTGACAAACAGACAACTTATCAGCAATGAAATAATTTTTTTCACGGCAATAGTGGTTTAGGCAAAATAAATTGTAAACAAAAACGTTTCAAAAATATAAAAGATATGGCTATACAGAAAAAATTTATATGATAATTTTGTTAAAATCACATCTTTTAAAAGAGTGCTGGCATTTAATGAATCATTTATTTCAAGCATAATTCAAATCAAAAAGTGGATATTGTATTATTCACCCAATTTTCATACTTTTGTAGCGATGAAAAAATATCTGAACATATTGATATTATTTGTTTTCCTTTCCGTCATTTTTACAAGCATTTACGGGCAAGGTAAACCGGATTCATTGCAGCCGGGAGAGAAGAAACTGGGAATCCAGGTCATTGGGAATGACACCCTTTACCTCGCATTTCTAAAGGATATCTATGTCTTTCCTCCATTAAAATTCACTAATAAAAAACAAGAAGAATTCTATTGGCGCACAGTCAGAGATGTAAAAAGAGCCCTTCCTTTTGCAAAAGTTGTCAGTACAGAACTTCATCGGGTTAATTATCTTTTGGTAGATTTCAAAAAAGAGAGTGATCGCAAAAAGTATTTAGCAAAGTATGAAAAAGAAGTTTTTAAAAAGTACGAAGCTGATTTAAGAAAGTTAACCATCAATCAAGGTCGTTTATTACTCAAATTAATTGATCGCGAATGCAATTCTACTTCTTATGATTTAATCAGAAACTACAGGGGAAGTGTGTCTGCGTTTTTTTGGCAGGGCGTTGCGCGTATATTTGGTTCTAATTTGAAATCTGAATATGATGCCAAAGGAAATGACAAAATTCTTGAGCGAGTGATTATTCTTGTTGAATCAGGACAATTATGATTTTATGATATATAAAATAAACCAATTAATCATTCGACTATTCCGCAATTTCAATAAATCATTTTCTGACGATCAAATCATATCAGAAAAAAACTTACTCCGAGAGGAAGTTAAGGCTGCAAAGAAAAATCTAACTGAAGAATTGAAAGAACACCAGGCAGAGGCTGTTTACATCAAAATTGAACGCATGAATGAATTTATAAATGCTAAAACCGTCTTGATGTACTGGTCAATGAATGATGAACTTCCCACACACAAATTCATTAAAAAATGGAGTCAATCTAAGACCATCCTGCTGCCCGTTGTTAAAGGAGATCACATGGCAATCAGACCATTCAAAACTGAAGATAATTTAATGCCGGGTTCCTTTAAAATTATGGAACCAATGCACAGTCACGACTACATGAAATTAGTTGACCTGGTTATTGTTCCGGGAGTTGCATTTGATCGAAAAAAGAGACGATTAGGCAGGGGTAAAGGATATTATGACAGATATTTCAAAAACAAACACATTACAAAATGGGGTATCGGATTCGATTTTCAACTCTACGAAACAATCCCTTCAGCATCGTTCGATATACAAATGAATCGCATCATAACACCTTCAGAGACTGTTTTGTAATTTCCGGTTCGCCTTTTCGGTAATAGTAAATAACACCGTACTCCTTGCATTTTTGAAGTCGATCATACGGCTCTAAGTCCTTGAACTCAGCTTCAACCTGATTCCAGATATTCAGAATGATTTCATCTCCCTTTTTTCGAAGATTTACCAATTCTTCCCATTGACGGCCGGTTGAATTTTGATGTATTCGCTGCGTAGATTTATATTCTTTAAAAACTTCATAATGAACTTTTACCTTGGCTATTGCAGGATTATATATCGGCAATCCCCCATTTCTAATACGTTCGTTCTCTCCATCAATCACGCATTTTCCCCAATGCAATAAAGCTGGTTCAGTGCTTAAATCAGGTACATTGTGTACATCCGGATCTAATTGATGAAATAATTTGTGCTCTTTTTTGATATCACCCCTGATTACAGCCAGATTAAAAACCTGGATAAAATGAGAAATATATAATCGGGCATTGTGAATGATTTGTTGGTATCTTTTATTCGCACCAACCTGATTTTCAAGTGTTTGTTGATATTGCAGCTGCTGTTTTTCAAAAACTGAAAGAAAGTTTTTAGCCTCCAAAATTGTCTTGAATGCAATGATATGATTAGTAAACCCTAGTTTATCTTCTTTTTGAAGAGCTGTTCGGAGTGCTCGCAGACGCGACTGGTCGGTGTTGGGTAAACGGCGGTATGGCATGAAAAAATGTCTGAAATATTAATTTATCACTCAAATTATTTCTCTGCTTGCAAAGTTATAAAAATTAATCATTTCTGAACATTAAATCTTCGGCTAATTTTCTCAATACCTGTTTTTTATTTGACGAAACAGCTACTTTCTCCAAAAATGCGATTGCCTTTTCATAATATAAATTCATGGCTTCTTCGCATATTTTTTTGACTTCCAGTTGATTATATATTGCTGTGACTTCCTGAATCTTTTTTTCCGAGTCTGATGTGCTTTGATTCAACCAAAAATCCAAGGTTGATTTTAAATTGCCTTCGGCTAATTTTTTAGCATGAATTAACAAATAAGTTTTTTTATTGCACAAAATATCTCCCCCAACTTTTTTTCCGAATGATGCCTGATTGCCATAAACATCCAACGAATCATCCTTCAACTGAAAGGCGAGTCCAATATTGATTCCAAAATCATATAGATGTCTGGCATCTTCATCGGTTGCTCCTCCTACGATTGCTCCTACTTGCAAAGCAAACCCCAGCAAAACAGCCGTTTTCAATCTAATCATTTCTAAATATTCTTCCGGACTAACTTCCTCACGAGTTTCAAACTCCATGTCGTATTGCTGACCTTCACAAATTTGGATGGCAGTCTTAGAGAAAATATCCAATACTTTTTTAAGGTGTTGTTCAGGAGTTTGCGAAATCAACTGATAGGCAATTATCTGCATGGTATCACCTGAAAGGATTGCGGTATTTTCATCCCATTTTACGTGAACAGTTGGCTTGCCCCTGCGTAGTATAGCCTTGTCCATGATATCATCATGCAGCAAAGTAAAATTGTGGAAAATCTCCAATCCTAATGCCGGCTTAATCACCGAATCAAGATTGCTGTTAAACAAATCACAAGCCATCAAGGTTAATGCAGGACGAATTCTCTTCCCTCCCATACCCAAAGTATAGCCTATTGGCTGATACAAACCGATAGGTTGTCTGTTCCAATCTAATTTTTCAATTGCAGCATTGACTATCGATAATATCTCTTCGAAACTTTTCATAGGTTCAAGTTATTTCAACTCATTTTCAATTATCTCTGTCAATACCTCTTTAATATCGAGACCGGCAGCACGTATTTGTTGCGGAATAAAACTTGTTGAAGTCATGCCAGGCGTGGTATTTACTTCCAGTAAATTAATAACATCCCCTTCGGAAATAATATAGTCAATTCTTACAATGCCTTTACAGCCCAGAATATCATAAATAGCAGCTGTGAGTTGTTGTATGCGATCGGTCAAAGGTGCGCTAATTCGGGCAGGGGTTATTTCGTCAACCTCACCTTTATATTTAGCGTCAAAATCAAAAAATTCATTTTTTGGAACTACCTCGGTAACAGGAAAAACAATTGTCTTTTCCTTAATTTTATACATACCGCAAGTTATTTCGGTACCTTGCAAAAACGCCTCAATCAGGACTTCATTTCCTTCTTTAAACGCTTTTTTGATTGCCGGTTGAACCTGTTTGGCTGATTTAACTTTGGTAACTCCAAAGCTACTTCCTCCAACATTTGGTTTGATAAAACAAGGGAATCCAATTTTCAATATAACTTCATCAGTAGCAATAATTTGTCCCTCACGTAACAAAATTGACTCCGCAACTTTTACCCCAAAACCTTTTAAATAATGATTGCAGGTAAATTTATTGAAAGTAATGGCCGAAGTCAGCACTCCACATGTAGAATAAGGTAACTCAATTAAATCAAAATACCCTTGTAAAATTCCATTTTCGCCGGGAGTTCCATGAATCGTAATATAGGCGAAATCAAATCGAATATTTTCATTATTCAGGGTAAAACTAAAATCATGCTTGTTAATCTCAACCTGCTTTCTTGCTGATAATTTAACGAACCAATCTTTGCCAACAATGGTGACAATAAACAGATTATACCGTTCCTTATCTAAAAATGACAACAATCCGGCGGCACTTTTGAGCGACACCACAACTTCTGACGAATTTCCTCCTGCTACGATGGCAATATTCTTCTTCATAAAATTACAAATTCAAATGTGTGTGGGCATATTCTCGCCACATCTCAATTAATTTATTAAAATCTTCCGGTAATTCACTCTCGAAATTCATGTACTCATTGGTTCGGGGATGTACGAAGCCAAGGGTTTGGGCATGCAAAGCTTGTCGAGGACAAGCAAAGAAACAATTTTTTACAAAAAGTTTATAAAATGCTGATGTAGTTCCCTTTAGAATTACATTTCCGCCGTAGCGCTGATCATTGAACAAAGTATGACCAATGTGTTTCATGTGAACGCGAATTTGATGGGTTCTGCCTGTTTCGAGCCGGCATGCTACTAATGTCGCATATCCAAATCTTTCGATCACCTGGTAATGGGTAATGGCAAATTTCGCATATGGATTTTCTCCATCAGGAAAAACGGTAAATCGCATTCTATCTTTTGGATCTCTGGCTAAATCACCTGTAATAGTTCCTTCATTTTCCTTTACATTTCCCCAAACCAAAGCATAATAACGACGTTTGGTGGTCTTGTCAAAAAACTGCTTTCCTAAATGAGATTTTGCATTTTCAGTTTTTGCTATTAATAAAAGCCCCGAAGTATCTTTATCTATGCGATGCACCAAACCCAATCTGGAATCATTCGGATCGAAATTCTTGTTATCCTTTAAATGATAAGCGATTGCATTTAAAAGTGTTCCGTCATAGTTGCCGAAGCCTGGATGTACAACCAAGCCGGGTTGTTTATTCACCAAAATAATATCCTCATCCTCATAGACAATATTGATTGGAATATCCTGAGGAACTATTACAAATTCAGATGGAGGATAAGCCAAAACAATGGTAATGACATCTCCGGGCTTAATCCTGTAACTTGATTTAATTGGATTTTCGTTGACCCGGATGTTTCCGGCATCTGCAGCCTCTTGAATTCTGTTTCTTGAAATACTTGACATGATATTGACCAAGTATTTATCAATCCGTATCATGCTTTGACCTTTGTCAACCACAAAACGGAAATGTTCAAAAAGCTCCTGTTCGGAGATTATCTCATCATCTTCTATTTCTTCTAAAATATTATCTTCTTGCACGTTTTTATTTCCTCCTAATTAGAAAAACGCTTCCTCATCTTCGATTATAACTTGATTTTTCATTGATTTCTCAATCAATGCCCTATCTTTTGTTAACCACACATTAATTCTGGTTCCTTCCGGCATGTTTTTTCCGTACTCAGGTGATTGTTGGTATATCATATATTGATCTTCATCACCAGTAGGCATTATATCATAATTGATTGATCCGAGAATAAAAGAAGATGTGATTGCTTCATTTCTCGCATTGATTATACTCTTTCCTAATAGACTTGGTATCGTAGAAGAAGTGTCACCAAACCCACTTCCAACCACTAAAACAATTGCGCTTCCTTCCGGCAATCTAGTTCCCGGCTCAATACGCATGCCGTTGTAGCTGACATCTATCACCAAATCTTTAAATTCCGACGGTCTGTAAACCACACCCGACACTTGCAATCCGAGCGATTTAATCAATGCATCTGCTTGTCGGAAAGAAACATCATTTACATCCGGAAAAGGAATCATATTAAGCTGTTTTTTGTTTACTATCAGAAATATTGATCTGTTTTTCTTTACAGAAGAATTTGCCGGAGGAATTTGTTCTACGATTGTTCCAAGTGCTTTTTCTTTGACATAGACCGAATCAATCACTTGTGAGTATAAATCATAATTCCCTAAGATATTCTCCGCTTCTTCAACATACAAACCCTGCAAATCAGGCACTGTTACTGATTCGCCGTGATTTGTGTAATTATCAAGTACGATGAGAGTAATCCAAGCTAACGCAACAAATATCACAATTGCCAGTAAAACTCTTTTGATGATATATCCTGCAATACTTTCTTTCCAGAAGGTCTTAAAATCCATAATTAACCTATTTCAATGATTCATAACGTGATTAATCAAAAGAACAAAAACAATTGCCAAAATTAATGAAATAATCTTATTCTCAGCAATAACAAAGCCTATAAAAACAAAAAAAGTAAAAACCTTGCGAGTTCTTACTTTCCTTATAATGTGTTTGAGAGATGTTATT
>JAUSNQ010000158.1 GCA_030655595.1 Paludibacter sp. | reverse complement strand
CCTGTTATTTGGCATGTTCAATGTTGGATATCAGCATTATCTGGCAACCGGTCAGGTGGTCGGATTCTGGGATACTTTTATTTTTGGTGCATTGGCTGTATTGCCTATTGTAGTTGTATCATACGGTGTTGGCTTGGGTATTGAATTTGCCATCGCACAGATCAAAGGTCATGAAATACACGAAGGATTTCTGGTCTCGGGGATGTTGATACCGCTCATTGTACCCGTAGATACACCCCTTTGGATGATTGCCGTGGCTACAGCTTTTTCGGTGGTTTTCGCAAAAGAAGCTTTCGGTGGTACCGGCATGAACATCTTCAATGTGGCCTTGGTGGCAAGGGCATTTTTATTTTTCGCATACCCGACTTACATGTCAGGAGATACCGTTTGGGTGCGCACAGGTACAACATTCGGTTTAGGTGGCGGAACACCTGTTGATTCCTATTCAGGAGCAACGGTATTGGGAGAAGTTGCAACAGCAACTACGCAAAACGTACAATTGACGAATATCATCGGAAATCCAATCGGCTTTTGGGATGGCTTCATGGGCTTAATTCCCGGTTCGGTAGGAGAAACATCAACACTCGCTATCTTGCTTGGGGCAGCGGTCATTTTGCTGACCGGCATAGCCAGTTGGAAAGTGATGTTGTCGGTATTTGCAGGAGGAGCGCTTATGGCAATCGTGTTTAATAATTTCGGACCAGATACAGCAGTTGCGCATTTCCCCTGGTACAATCACTTGGTATTCGGCGGGTTTGCTTTCGGGGCAGTCTTTATGGCAACCGATCCCGTGACAGCCTCCCGGACAGATCAAGGTAAATGGATATACGGTTTTTTGATAGGTGCGCTCGCAATTATCATTCGTGTACTCAATCCGGGTTATCCTGAAGGCATGATGCTGGCGATTTTGTTTATGAATATTTTTGCTCCGCTAATCGACTTTTATGTGGTGGAAGGAAATATCAAAAAACGTTTAAAACGTGCCAATACACAAAAATAAAGGAGGAAATATACATGAATACGAATAGTAATACATATACATTGATTTTTGCCACCGTGATGGTATTGATTGTGGCATTGGTCCTGGCTATTGTCTCCGGTTCTTTAAAAGAAAAGCAGACTGCAAACGTGGCACTTGATAAGAAAAAGCAAATTCTCAGTTCGCTGAACATTGATACCAACGACCAGGATGTGAATGCGTTGTACGAAAAATACATCATTAATGAAATGGTGATTGATGCTGCCGGGGATCAAATTGAAAATCCAGTTGAGCAAGCATTTTACATCAGCATCAAAAAAGAACTTTCAAGAAAACTGCAAGACCGTTCGCTACCACTTTTCATTGCGGAGGTTGATGGCAAAACAAAATACATCATCCCGCTTTTTGGAGCCGGACTGTGGGGTCCGATTTGGGGTTATGTGGCTTTGGATGATGATAAAAATACTGTCTATGGAACTTATTTTTCACATGCAAGCGAAACGCCGGGCTTAGGTGCTGAAATTGTCTATCCACAATTCCAACAGCAGTTTATCGGTAAAAAAATAATGAATGATCAATCTGAATTTGTGTCTATCGCAATTATGAAACCAGGTCAGAAAACCGACCTGAAAGATCAGGTAGATGGCATTTCGGGAGGCACCATAACCAGTAAGGGAGTTGAAGATATGCTCCTGAACTGTATTGGTCAGTACGATCAATTTTTGAAAATTTCAACGAATGGAGGAACCAAAGAATGAGTAAATTATTTTCAGACAAAACAAAACAAGTTTTCTTAGGTCCCCTAAGCAAAAACAATCCAATCACTGTTCAGGTGCTGGGTATCTGTTCTGCATTGGCAGTTACGGCGAAACTCGAACCTGCGTTGGTGATGGGTATGTCGGTAATAGTCATCATGGCATTTTCCAACGTGATCATCTCGATGTTGAGAAATACCATACCCAATCGCATTCGCATCATCGTACAGTTGGTGGTCATCGCATTTTTGGTGACTGTGGTAAGTGAAATACTAAAAGCATTTGCTTATGATGTAAGCGTGCAATTATCAGTCTATATCGGATTAATTATTACCAATTGTATCCTGATGGGACGTTTAGAAGCTTTTGCCATGTCGAATCGCCCTTGGGAATCGTTTTTCGACGGAGTGGGCAACGGTATTGGATATGCATGGATACTCGTTGTGGTTGCATTTTTCCGCGAACTACTTGGTTCAGGAACTTTGCTCGGCATGCGAATCATACCACAAGCAATTTATGATGCAGGTTATGTGAACAACGGTCTGATGGTGATGCCTCCTATGGCATTGATTCTGGTGGCAGTTATTATTTGGGTTCACCGGTCATTTAATAAAGAATTACAGGAAAAATAAAATTAGATATATGGAAAATCTTGCCAGTATATTTGTAAAGTCGATTTTTGTCGACAATATGGTTTTTGCATATTTCCTCGGGATGTGTTCTTATCTCGCGGTATCAAAAAATGTGAAGACATCATTAGGATTAGGTCTTGCAGTAGTTTTTGTGCTGGGCATTACCTTGCCGGCCAACTACCTGCTCGAAAATTATGTATTGAAAGAAGGTGCTTTGGCGTGGTTAAGTCCATCATTGGCTAACCTTGATTTAGGTTATCTTTCATTCATCCTTTTCATTGCCGTCATTGCAGCCATCGTTCAGATGGTTGAAATGGTTATCGAAAAAGTGAGTCCATCGCTCTATGCTTCTCTGGGTATCTTTTTACCCTTGATAGCCGTGAACTGTGCCATCATGGGAGGTTCGCTGTTTATGCAGCAACGTCAGTTTGTGAATATCAGCGAAGCTACTTCTTATGCATTGGGCTCAGGAGTCGGTTTTTTACTGGCAATTGTCGGTCTTGCCGCCATCCGCGAGAAAATGGCTTATTCAGATGTATTCCCGGCTTTACGGGGTTTGGGTATCACATTTATAACTGTCGCTTTAATGGCCATGGCTTTTATGAGCTTCTCCGGATTAAAAATCTGATCGGTTACTTTTAAAAATTATTTTAATCATGATATTAGCTATCAATTCAACAATGATTTTTGCCAGTGTAGGGGTATTTCTGCTGGTAATACTATTTCTAACCGTTGTTCTGCTCGTTGCAAAACGGTATTTAGTCCCTTCGGGAGATGTGGTTATCACCATTAATGATGAAAAAGAACTGATTGCTCCTGCCGGCAGTACACTTTTAAACACTTTATCGCAACAAAGCATATTCCTGCCTTCTGCTTGCGGAGGTGGTGGTACTTGTGCCCAATGTGCCTGTCAGGTTGTTGAGGGTGGTGGAGAAATTCTTCCTACCGAAGTGGTACATTTCAGCAGAAAACAAATCAAAAACAATTGGCGACTGAGTTGTCAGGTTAAGGTGAAGAGTGACATGGTCGTTAAAATGGATGAGTCAATCTTAGGCGTGAAAAAATGGGAATGCGAAGTGGTTTCGAACAACAACGTGGCAACATTCATCAAAGAATTTGTGGTAAAATTACCCGAAGGCGAAGCACTTAACTTCAAACCAGGTGGTTACATACAGATTGACGTTCCGACTTACGACATCAAATTCTCTGATTTTCTGGTCGAAGATCGTTTCAGAGGCGATTGGGACAAATTCAAAATGTGGGATCTTGCTTGTAAAAATGAAGAAGAAACCATGCGTGCCTATTCCATGGCCAACTATCCTGCTGAAGGCAATATCGTCATGCTCAACGTGCGTATCGCAACACCGCCGTTTGACAGGGAAACCAATGGCTGGGCAAACGTAAAACCGGGTATTTGTTCATCTTATATATTCAACCTTAAACCGGGCGATAAAGTCATGGTTTCCGGTCCGTTTGGAGAATTCCATCCAATACTCGACAGTAAACGCGAAATGCTCTATGTCGGTGGTGGTGCGGGTATGGCTCCTTTGCGTTCACATGTTTTACACTTATTGAAAACCCTCCGGATTACGGATAGAAAAATCACGTATTGGTATGGAGCTCGCTCTAAAAACGAAATATTTTACGAAAATGATTTCCGTGAGTTAGAAAAAGAATTTCCAAATTTCACTTTCAATATTGCATTGAGCGAGCCACAACCGGAAGATAACTGGACAGGGTATGTCGGATTCATTCACAAGGTCATTCAGGACAATTATTTGATACATCATGATTCTCCGGAAGATATTGAATACTACATGTGTGGTCCGGGCCCGATGGCAAAAGCAGTTGAAAAAATGCTTTACGACTTGGGTGTACCGCGTGAGATGTTGTTGTTTGATGATTTTGGAGCGTAACCCACTGCATATGCTTTTATATTTTTGAATGGGAGTTGATATTTTTTCAACTCCCATTTTTGCTTTAAGAAGAAAATTGTATCTTTACAACCGTTAAAATTTGATATAAAAAAAATTTCATTTAGATGCTAAGTTTTACTTTTTTAGTCGCAGGTTTCAATTTTTTTCTTGCGGTAATCATGCTTATTCAAAACTGGAGATTGAATAAAAACATTTTATTCTTCTCATTTTATTTGATGATTATTTCATTTACATCCATCTTATATGATACCATAATCAATGGAGGATCTGCGCATCTCCTCATGTTGATGATTGGCAATGCCGGACCGCTTTTCTTTTTGATTGGTCCGTTATTCTATTTTTTCATTAGGGGTCTTGTTAAAGAACACAATGATTATACAGATAAAGACTTAATACATTTGATGCCGTTTTTTTTAAACATGTTAATTCTTATTCCATATCTGTTTAAATCGGTAGAATTCAAACTGGCAATTGCTGAGAACTCTTTGCAGAATTTGAGTTATTATATGAATACCATTTTGGTTGTTTTTCCAACTTGGTTCAGCAACTTGGTAAGAACAGCGTCGATGATTTTTTACATTGTTTGGGCAATGATTATTTTAAGACAGGCTTATCAAGAAAGAATTAATAAAATATCCGGTGCTATCAAAAAACAATATATTTCTAATTACAAGTGGTTAAATTTGATTGCAATAGCATCCTTAATTTTAGTTGTGATGCACATTGGTCTCACCCTGTACACCCGAATTGATACTGATCCTGTTTTTGTGGGTAAATTGGATGATGATAATCTTTTTCTCATCTCGGTGATATGTAATTCATTATTTCCACTGCTTATCTTATTCAATCCTGGTATTTTATTTGGCTTACCCACCAACCAGGTGCTCAATCCCATCATCAAAACCAAGAAGTTGGATCCCAGTGTTCATCACGGATACGGCACTTTAGAAGCCGCTGATAAGGTAAATACTTATAATGAGTATTTTGATGGTTTATCCGAAAGCATCATGGCATATTTTGAAAAGAACAAGCCGTTTCTAGATCACGATTTCACATCAAATGATTTAAGTAATACATTTGAAGTACCACAACATCACATCCACTTTTGTATCAAATACTATGTAGGGAAAAGTTTTAATGCTATGATTGCAGAATTTAGAATTAAACATGCGATTGAACTTCTAAAATCAAAAAAAACTTTCAATCAAGATACAATCCAAAGTGTGGGGCATGATTCAGGTTTTAATTCTTATGCTGATTTCGTCAAGAATTTCAAAAAAGTTGAAGGCAAAAAACTCGATCAGTGGCTGAGTGAAAATACGTGAATTGCAGCATTTTCACCATCGATTGCCGAAGAAGTAATACCCCCTGAGAAACCCGAACCTTCACCTGCAGGAAACAAACCTTTGATTTCAGGATGCTCACCTGTCTCGGAATCCCGTTGAATGCGTACTGCTGAAGATGATCTTGTTTCAACGCCCACTACAACAGCTTCATTAGTCAGGTACCCTCTCATTCTTCGGTCGAATAATTTGAATGCTTCCCGCAGTCTGCTAGAGATATTTTCGGGCAACCAAAAATGCAATGGAGAAGAAATGATACCGGGCATATAAGAACATTCCGGCAAATCAGCAGATAATTTCCCTGTCACAAAATCAATCAGGCGCTGTGCCGGAGCCATTTGCCCCTGTCCACCATTGTTGTTGTAAGCCAATTTCTCTAAATGTTGTTGATACCTCAATCCTGCCAATGTGCCAAACTCATGAAATTTTTCGGGAATATCTTCTTGTCTGATTTCTACGACAACACCCGAATTGGCAAAAGGAGAATTTCTTTTGGAAGCCGACATGCCATTCACTACAATCTCTTCCGCACTTGTCCCTGCAGGTACAATTCGCCCTCCCGGACACATACAAAAGGTATAAACGCCCCTGTCTTGCACCTGCTCAACCAAACTATAGTTAGCTGCCGGCAAGTACGGTCCGCGCTCAGGACAGTGATATTGAATGCTGTCGATTAAAGTTTGCGGATGTTCCACCCGGACCCCCATTGCAAAACCTTTGGGTTCTAATTTGATGTTTTGCGCATAGAGCAATTCGTAAATATCATGGGCAGAATGTCCGGTAGCCAGGATCAGATAATTGGCATTAAAGACTGTTCCATCTGCCGTTTTGCAACCTTTCACCTGATTATTTTCCAGGATAATTTCAGTCAATTTTTGATCAAAATGGACTTCGCCACCATGTGTCAGGATGGTATTGGTGATGTTGGCAATAACACCAGGTAACAAATCCGAACCAATATGAGGATGCGCATCATAAAGAATGTCTTCGGCAGCACCATGGTAATGAAAAATCTCAAAAATTTCCTGCGCATTACCTTTCTTTTTCGAACGTGTATATAACTTGCCATCAGAAAAAGTACCGGCACCCCCTTCACCAAAACAATAATTGGATTCCGCATTGATACCCTTGTTGCGATTGAGCGTAGCGATATCAGATTTTCTTTTTGCAGCTGGTCTCCCCCGCTCTAAAATAATCGGCTTCATGCCTAATTCAAGTAGTTTTAAGGCCGCAAACAAACCAGCTGGTCCTGAACCGATTATTAACACTGGTTCTTTTGTACTTACATCCTGATAATTAAATTCCTTTGAAAATTTGTTCACAGCTGGTTTCTCATCCAAGAAAACATCAACTGTAATATTGAATTTTGGAGTAGCTGCTCTGGCATCAATGGATTTTTTGATGATACGCACCAACATAATACGATTAACGGGTATATCGAGTTTCTCAGCAATTTTTTGCTTTAATAATTCTTCGTGGTGTACTTCTTCGGGCGTTAGTATGAGTTGAAGTTGAGTCTGCATATTATTTTAACGTGTGTAACTGTTCATGTCTAAAAAAATGATTTCGCAAAAGTACTAAAAAAATGTAAGCCTCCGAAAAAGCACCTGCTAGTGACACCATAAATACTTATTTTTCTGCAAATTTTATCAGCTCGCTGTTAAACTTTTCAGTTTCTTCCAGAAATAAACTATGACCACTGTTCTCAAAAGCTACAAGCTGTGAATTCGGGATGCCGGCTTTCATCTGTTCTGCCAAATCGAACGAACAGATTTTGTCTTTCTTACCATGCATAATTAAAGTCGGAATGGTGATTTTTGCCAAATCAGCTCTAAGGTCTGTATCGCGCAGAGCGATTAAACATTGAGCCGTTGCATAAGCAGAAGCGCTCAAAGAAATTCCATTCAACCAACTACCAATCCCTTCATTGAGCGATTTTTCTGTGGCTGAAAATATCTTTGCGACATCAGATAAAAGTTTTGGTCTATCCTTGTGATTCAATTTTATTAAATCATCAACAGCACTCTGAGGCAGATTGAAAGGGTAATCTTCACGTTGTGTCCAACTCGGTGCTGCTGCTCCAAATAAAGCCAATTTTGAAATGTGGGTTCCATGATCCCCTGCTGCAAAACGTACAGCAATTGCCCCACCCATTGAAAAGCCCCCTAACACGGCACCTTTTATATCCAATTCATCCATTACCTTTTTGATATCCTTGACATGAACATCGTAATTATAAGCTCCATAAGGCTTATCTGACTTACCAAATCCTCTCAGAGTAATTCCGATGGCACGAAAACCAGCATTTATCAAATCATTGTATTGATATTCATACATTTCATCACTTAAAGGCCAACCGTGTAACAATATAATTGGTCTTCCTTCGCCGGCATCTGTCACGTGAAGTCGAACATTTGGTTCTACTTCAATATATTCTGCTCGAGCCAATTGAGGCATTGTTTTATTCTTTTCCATATGAGTGTTGTTTTAATTTTATTTATGAAAGAAATCCGGAAATTTGATTGTTGAAATCCTTTGAATTTTCCATGTTACTCATATGTCCGGCATGATCAATCGTGTGCATGATGGAACCCTTCATTTTTTCATGCATCGACAAGGCAACATCAGGTGAGGTAATTACATCATCTTTTCCTACCAGAATGAGCACTGGAACCTTTATTTTAAATAACCTGGTGCAGGTTTCTGATCGCTCAGCTAAAGCATGCAAGGTTTTGTAGAGTGATTTTAGAGACGTATTCATGATCATTTCCCTCACGGCAGCTATTTCTTCAATATGATTTGAATAAGAAATGGGGGCAAATAGTTTTTTCAGACTTTCCTCGGTATATAGTTCAAGCCCCTTTACCTTGATAATTTCAATGGTTTTCATCCTATTCTCTTTTGTTTCAGACGAATCGGCCGTGCAATTTGTATCACATAAAAGGAGTGCATTAAAACGCTCAGGATGGTGCTCAATTGCATTCAAAGCAATGTATCCGCCCATGGAAAATCCACAGAGTATGGCTTTGTCAATCTTCAAAGCATCCATCAAACAGAGCAAATCTTTCACAAATAGCTCAATCGAAAAATTGACGTTACCAGCATCGGTATTCCCATGCCCACGAATGTCATAAGCAATGACACGGAAATTTTCCTTGAATACTTCGATTTGCTTTTCCCACATCGATTTATTCAGGGGAAATCCATGGATAAAAATGATTGTTTGAGAATTGGTTGATCCTTCGTCGATATAACTAACTGTTAGATCATTAACAGTTATTGTGAGGCTGTTTATATAATAGCACATAGAGTAGTTTTTTTATTACACCAAAGTAAGCCAGTTAATTTTCGAAAATGCTACATAACTTTTGAGAATAGTTATATAATTCCCACATTTTCTGAGAAGTCATTCATTTGCTGGCATTAATTATTTCTCTTCGAAAGTGTATAAATGTCTGTTCTTCTGTCATGCAAATTCCGAACGCTTCCGTACATATTTAATTCTTTGAGCAATTCTAAATCTACATCCACAATGAGTGTCATTTCGGTGTTTGGGGTTGCCTCAGCTTTAATACCATTGGAAGGAAAAGCAAAATCACAGGGTGTAAAAATAACAGATTGCGCATACTGAATATCCATGTTATGAACTTTGGGTAGATTCCCAACACTGCCGGCAATTGCTACGTAACATTCATTTTCTATGGCTCTTGCTTGCGCACAACTTCTCACCCTTGAATATCCATTTTGCGTGTCTGTTAAAAACGGCACAAAAAGAATATTCATGCCATCATCGGCTAAGATCCGGCTTAATTCGGGGAACTCAACATCGTAACAAATAAGTACGCCAATTTTACCACAATCCGTATCAAAGGTCTTTAAGATATTTCCACCTTGCAACCCCCATATCCTGGCTTCATCAGGCGTGACATGTATTTTTTCATAGCGTTCTATACCACCATCTCTTTTGCATAAATAGCCAACATTGTATAATTTGCCATTCACCATTTCGGGCATACTACCTGTTATGATATTGATGTTGTAGGAAATGGCCAATTCGGCAAACCTTTTAACCAATTCGTCGGTACTTTTGGCAAGTTCTCTGATAGCCTCCGGCTCAGTAAGGTGATTGTAATCTGCCATGAGC
>JAUSNQ010000156.1 GCA_030655595.1 Paludibacter sp. | reverse complement strand
ATGGGATTCATCGTGGTTTTGTCGTTGATTTACATTGCCTTGGAGTGGACGAAACAAGAAGTTACTATTTACGATAATGTAGCTTTAGATGTTATTTTGGAAGATGAAATAGAAATCATCCAAACTGCTGAAGTATTACCTCCACCTCCTCCACCTGAAGTACCAGAGGTAATCGAGGTGCTTAATGTGGTAGAAGACGACGTGGAAACTGCCGAGATTATTATCGACACAGAAGATGACAAAGACAAACAGGTGGTAATTCAGGCTCCTATTCAGGGCCCTGTTATCGAAGAGGATACTGATGTGGTGTTCATGGTTGTGGAATCCATGCCATCGTTTCCCGGAGGAGATGCTGCACTATTTAAATATTTGAGTGACAACATCAAATATCCGGTTATTGCACAAGAAAGTGGCATACAGGGACGTGTTATCTGTCAGTTTGTTGTAAACCGCGATGGCTCTATCGTTGACATAGAGGTAGTGAGGAGTGTCGACAGAAGTTTGGACGCAGAAGCAATTCGTGTAATCTCAGGGATGCCAAAATGGTCACCGGGTAAACAACGCGGAAAAACCGTACGTGTAAAATACACATTGCCTGTTAATTTCCGCTTACAATAAAAAAAATATTATCGGTTGTACCAACGGTCAATCGACCAAGTTTAAATTAATTTTTACAAAAACCGTTTGGTATGTGCCAAGCGGTTTTTTTGCAAATAAAAAGACATGAAACGAGCACGACTAATAAATTTTGACACACAAGGAAATGTTTATGTGCGAGTTCCATCTGACAAATGAAAACCAAATTAAAAACAGATGAAAACTGAAATATATCAGGAGAAAGCAGTGCTGGTCGGATTGATAACTTCGAGTCAAAACACAGAGAAAGCCAAAGAATACCTGGATGAATTGGCTTTTCTTGCGGACACGGCCGGAGCTTCGCCTGAGAAATACTTCTTGCAAAAAATTGACTACCCCAATCCTAAAACTTTTGTTGGTCCAGGAAAATTGCTTGAAATCAAGGATTATGTCGTTGAAAATGATATTGGTTTGGTTATTTTTGATGATGAACTCAGTCCGAAACAACTTCGGAATATTGAACGTGAGTTGAATGTTTTGATTTTGGACAGAACCAATCTGATTTTGGATATTTTTGCCAAACGAGCACAGACTGCCAACTCCAAAACACAGGTTGAATTGGCACAATTGCAATATATGTTACCACGACTGACACGGTTATGGACACACCTCGAACGACAACAAGGCGGTATCGGCATGAGAGGTCCTGGGGAAACTCAAATTGAAACCGACCGCAGGATTATCCTGACAAAAATTTCTCTCCTGAAACAAAATTTGAAAGCCATTGACAAACAAATGTCAACCCAACGGAAAAACAGGGGAAAAATGGTGCGTGTAGCTTTGGTGGGTTATACCAATGTAGGGAAATCTACCATCATGAATTTGCTCAGCAAATCAGACGTGTTTGCCGAGAATAAATTGTTTGCCACACTTGACACAACTGTGAGGAAAGTAATTATTGACAATCTGCCCTTTCTGCTGACTGACACCGTTGGTTTTATCAGGAAGCTTCCTCACCACCTCGTAGAATCTTTCAAATCTACGCTGGATGAAGTGAGAGAAGCGGATTTACTAGTGCATATCGTGGACATTTCGCATCCTAATTTTGAAGAACAGCTTGAAATTGTCAAACAGACTTTGTTGGAAATAGATCCGAAAGAGAAACCTGTGATACTGGTATTCAATAAAATTGATGCCTTCTCCTATACACCAAAAGATGAAGATGATTTACTGCCGATGCAAAGAGAAAATATCAGTCTCGATGAATTGAAAGCGACCTGGATTTCAAAATTAAATGAAAACTGCATATTCATATCCGCAAAAGATAAACTGAACATAGATAGCTTAAAGGAATTACTCTACCAGAAAGTAAAAGCTCTTCACATTGAAAGATATCCGTATAATGACTTTTTATTTGAAAAATATGACGAATAATTATCGCGAACTAACCGAGAAAGAAATTTCAACGCTGACTGTTTATGGCTGTACAGCCGAAGACTGGAAAAAGGTCACAGTAACTGATTATTTCACACCAAACCATGTTTCCAATGTTCATTTTTCAGGTGAGATACAACTTGGCTCATTCAACAAAACATTTGAATTAGCAGGAGGTTTGAAGAAACATGCCGGAATCTACAACGCTTGTTTGCACAACTGCACAATAGGCGATGATGTGTATATAGATAAAATCGACAATTACATGGCCAATTACACCATCGAAGAAGGGTCTTATATTGAAAACATCAATGTCTTGTTGGTCGATGGTGTTTCTTCGTTTGGTAATGGGGTAAAAGTACCTGTGATGAATGAAGGAGGCGGACGGGAAATTCCAATTTTCGATTTTTTGTCGGCGCCATTAGCATATATTCAAACTTTATATCGCCATCGCAAAGAAGTTATTCTGAACATCCAAAAGCTGATTGATGGTTATGCGAAAACAAAGCAATCCGACAGAGGCATTATCGGAAAAAATGTTCGCATCGTCAATTGCGGAACCATTAAAAACGTTCGCATTGGTAACTGTGCTGTAATTGAAGGAGCTTCCATCCTTGAAAATGGCAGCATCAACAGCAACGAAGAAGCACCGGTAATTATCGGATCGGGTGTGAAATGTAAAGATTTCATCCTGAGTTCAGGAGTAGAAATTACTGATTCTACTTTAATCTCGCGATGCTTTATCGGACAAGGGTGTATCCTTGCAAAACATTATTCAGCGCTCGATTCACTTTTCTTTTCCAATTGTCAAGGTATGCATGGTGAGGCAACAGCAATTTTTGCCGGTCCATACACTGTTACTCATCATAAATCCACGTTGCTGATTGCCGGTATGTTTTCGTTTTTGAATGCCGGTAGTGGATCAAACCAGAGTAACCACATGTATAAATTAGGACCCATCCATCAGGGAATTTGTGAGCGCGGTGCTAAAACCACAAGTGATTCCTACCTGTTGTGGCCAGCCAAAATTGGTGCCTTTACTTTGGTTATGGGTCGACATCACAAACATTCGGACACATCCGATTTGCCATTTTCTTATTTGATAGAGAATGCAACCGAAAGTATTTTGGTTCCCGGTGTTAATTTACGAAGTGTGGGTACGATTCGTGATGCACAGAAATGGCCTAAAAGAGATAATCGAAAAGACAGTCGTAAACTCGACCCAATAAACTTCAACTTACTCAGTCCGTATACCATCCAAAAAATGATGAAAGGTGTGGATGTGCTGAATAGGTTACAGCAAATCTCAGGAGAAACAACTGAAACGTACGCTTACCAAAATTGCAGCATAAAAAACTCTTCACTAAAAAAAGGATTGGGACTCTATGAAATTGCAATCAAAAAGTTTTTGGGTAACTCGTTAATCAGTAGATTGGGAGACAAAGAGTACAAAACCATTGAAGAAATTAGATCGCAACTAAAACCCGACACTGAAAAAGGAATTGGAGAATGGATTGATTTATCCGGATTGATAGCACCTAAAAGAAAAATTGACGAATTGCTTACTGCAATTGAACAAAATCTGTACAGTTTAAACAAAATTCAATCTGAGTTTGAAAGAATGCACGAGCAATATTATAATTATGAGTGGAGCTGGGCAAAAGATAAATTAGAAAAATATTGGAGTAAGTCAATCGAAGAAGTCACCCTTGAGGACATCATTAATTTGGTTGAGTGCTGGCAAACTTGTGTCGTAAAACTTGACCAATTAATTTATAGCGATGCGCAAAAAGAATTTAATTTGAACTCAAAAACCGGTTTTGGTGTGGATGGTGATGAGAACCAAAAGCATCAGGACTTTGAATCAGTGAGGGGTAGTTTTGAAAGCAATCCATTTGTACTTGAGGTGTTGAATCACATTAAAATAAAGACTGAACTGGGGGATGAGTTGATTGAGAGGTTGAAAAGGGGGGTTATTGTGTAGGGGTGTAGTGGTGTAGGTGTGTAATCGTGAAATAGTATTTGCAAAAAAGCAATTAGAATTCAGGATAACAAACAAAGTTTAAATAATAAGTAATACAATTTTCAATATGAATAATTTTAATTTTTATAGTCCGACCTTTTTTGTATTCGGAAAAGAACGGGAGCACGAATTAGGTAAATTAGTTAAACGCTTTGGCGGTTCTAAGGTATTGATTCATTATGGGAGCGGATCGGTTGTAAAAAGCGGATTGCTCGATCGGGTTAAGCAATCTTTACAAACTGCAGGAATTGCTCATGTAGAATTAGGTGGCGTTGTGCCAAATCCACGCAGTGGATTGGTGTATCAAGGCATAGAGATTTGCAAAAAGGAAAAAATCGACTTTATACTTGCAGTAGGAGGTGGCAGTGCCATCGACTCAGCGAAAGCCATTGCTTTAGGTGCAGTTTACGAGGGTGACTTTTGGGATTTTTATACCGGGAAAAGAATTGAAAATGCACTGCCGGTAGCTACGGTTTTAACTTTGACTGCAGCCGGAAGTGAAGGCTCTACAGGCTCGGTGATTACACACGAAAACGGAATGCTGAAACGTGCTGCAAACAGTGATATCATTCGTCCTGTCTTCTCCATCCTGAATCCGGAACTAACATGTACCTTGCCACCTTATCAAACAGCCTGCGGTGCTGCCGACATGATGGCGCATGTGATGGAGCGATATTTTACAAACACCAAAGATGTGGAAATAACGGATCGGATTGGCGAGGCCATCATGCTCACCATCATCAATAAAACTCCCAAAGTGCTTAAGAACCCATACGACTACGAAGCACGGGCTAACCTCATGTGGGCAGGCATGATGGCTCATAACGATATTTGTGGCGTAGGAAGAGAGCAAGACTGGTCATCACACCAGATGGAACACGAACTTTCGGGTCTGTACGATGTGACGCATGGTGCGGGTCTGACCGTGATGTTTCCCGCCTGGATGAAATATGTGATGAAACACGATATTTTACGTTTTGCACAGTTTGCTGTCCGTGTTTGGGGTTGCGAAATGGATTTCCAAAACCCTGAAAATACAGCTCGTCTAGGTATAGAACGATACGAACAGTTTATGACATCTATCGGCATGCCGATTCGTTTCTCACAACTTGGGGCCAAAGCAGCAGACATTCCTGTGTTGGTTAAAACATTGGGACTGGGAAAAAGAACTTTGGGTAGCTTTGTTAAATTGACCGAAGAGGATGTGACCAAGATTTATGAATTGGCTGTGTAATAGGAATAAGTGTAACTCAAAAGAATGATTTCAATGACTACCAAAGCCCTGCACCTCAATCCCAAATCAATCAATATTAGCGTCAATCTCCCCGCTTCCAAAAGTATTAGCAACCGTGCGCTAATTTTGAATGCATTGGCTTACAGTGCGCACGAAATCGAAAATCTCTCGGATTGTGACGACACCCGCGTGATGTTGAAAGCCCTGGATTCAAACGACAACACTTTTGATATCGGTGCAGCAGGTACAGCCATGCGTTTCTTGACAGCATTTCTGGCTAAGACGGTAGGCGAATGGGTGATAACCGGTAGCGAGCGGATGAAACAACGTCCGATCAAACTTTTGGTTGATGCCTTAAACAGTCTGGGTGCAAAGATTGAATATCTTGAAAAAACAGGATTCCCCCCATTAAAAATTTATGGAAGTGCCTTGTTAGGAGGAACAATTCGTCTGAATGGCGGTGTGAGCAGTCAGTACATTTCAGCTTTGATGATGATTGGCCCTTACATGCAAAACGGACTGAAAATTATACTTGAAGGAACTGTGATTTCGGCTCCGTATATCCACATGACCCTCAGGATGATGCAAGATTATGGTGTAGTTGTTGATTTTAAAGATAATACCATTGTTATTCAGCCACAAGCATACAAGCCAATTCAATACAAAGCAGAGTCCGATTGGTCGGCGGCTTCCTATTGGTACGAAATTTTATCCATTGCAGGCAAAGGGCAGATTTTCCTGAAAGGATTGAACAAGCACAGTTATCAGGGCGACAGCAAAGTGGCGGAACTTTTCGACCAACTTGGCGTAGAAACGACCTATCAGACCAGTGGTGTAATGCTTATTGCAAACGGAAAAACATGTTCGGAATTTGAGTATGACTTCACCGATCAACCCGATTTGGCACAAACTTTTGCGGTTACCTGCTGTCTGAAAAACATACCTTTTCTATTCAAAGGCGTTCAGAGTCTGAAGATTAAGGAAACCGACCGGGTTGCTGCCTTAATCAATGAATTAAAAAAGCTGAGGTTTGTACTAACCGAGCCTGTTGAAGGAGAATTGGCATGGAATGGAACAAGAATCGCTACCAACGATGCTGTAACTCCGACCATTAAAACCTACGACGATCATCGTATGGCGATGGCATTTGCTCCTGTAGCATTGATTCGTCCAATTATCATTGAACATCCGGATGTGGTTAGTAAATCTTATCCGACTTTTTGGGAAGATATTGCTCAAATCTCCACGACCGTCGCCCAATTATACAAATCTGGCTCATCACCACATTGAATCGCAAGTAATTTATGGTATAATTTGTCGCAAATCGGTCCTGGCTTACCGTCTTTCGAAAATTGATACGTAACTTTTTGATCGTAATCATCAATCCGTTCAATCGGGCTGATAACTGCAGCTGTTCCACAAGCACCTGCTTCCTCGAAAGTTGATAATTCTTCCACAGGGACAGGGCGTTGTTCTACTCTTAAACCGATTTCTTCTGCCAATACCATCAAACTTTTATTGGTGATTGAAGGCAAAATGGAATTTGATTTTGGCGTAATGTAGGTGTTCTGTTTGATTCCGAAGAAATTCGCGGCACCACATTCGTCGATGAATTTCTTTTCTTTGGCATCTAAATAAAAGATGTTCGAATAACCCAAAGCATGTGCATGTTCGCCGGCCACAAGAC
>JAUSNQ010000151.1 GCA_030655595.1 Paludibacter sp. | reverse complement strand
GGCGCATGCACATGTGCCACTAAATCGAGGTGTATATGATAGAACGACTCCATGGATTTATTTTGCTGCAAAATTACAACAATTATTTGATTTTGCAATGTCGGGATTGCAAAAAAGGGGGAAAGGGGTGTGTTTTTCTCTTTGTTTTACATATTATAAACATTTTGGTTGATAAATAGTAGCATAATATTTAAAAACAATTTGCTATAATACCAATAATTGGTATATTTGCAGCAATAATTCAGCAAAAACAATTATGGCAAAGAACACATCAATTCTGCTCGGCGAGTATTTCGATAATTTTATAAGCGAGAAGGTGAAATCAGGTAAATTTGCATCTGCAAGTGAAGTTGTAAGAACTGCTTTACGCTTGTTTGAACAACAGGAAAACAAGACGAAAATGCTTATCAATGAGTTAAAAGCAGGAGAGAAATCGGGAATGATCTCCAATTTCGACAGAGAAAGAGCACTTTCCAATCTTCACGCCAAATACCCGCGCAATGAAATTTGAGATAAGCGAAAAAGCTTTAGAAGATATTGAAGATATTTGGCTTTATACGATTGAAACCTGGTCGGTTGAACAGGCCGATCGATATTACAATCTGATTTTTGACGAGATTGAGTATATCACAGAACATCCTTTATCAGGAAGAAATGTTGACCACATTAGAAAAAATTATAGGTGTACCAAGGTTAAGTCACATTTGATATTTTATAGATACAAAACATCGGATAAAAAAGTGGAAATAATAAGAATACTTCACCAAAGTATGGATGTAGAAGAAAGAATTAAAATATGAAATCATATACCAACATAGTAGTATTGATAGTTCTTACGTTCATTTTTTCCTGTTCGATCAAACAAGAAAAGCCATTAGAAATGACAAATCCCAATCAATGATTTGGAAACGGGTATTTCTCCAAAAACAGGACTGATGGGTGGTTTATATCCGGCTCAATTCATTATTACAACGATTAACTTCCTAAAAATACTTAATTAATAAAGCCACACTTCATTTATTAAGTAACAATTCAGTAACTTTGCGGCATAATTTAAAATTGATCAACAATAGATAGATTGAAATTACTAACACCCCTTATGACTGCTGGTATTGAGAAAGTGATATTTTTATCCAAGTTTGCCGACTTTATCTCTTTATCAGCAGTTTTTTTATTGAAAAAATTCCGAGAAACAAGTAGATAACTAATTTTTTTGAAGAAGCTGAATATATGCAGAACTAGAAAGATGGAAAAGATAGTAACAACAAATCTGAAGCTCGGCATTATTGCAGGTGGACAGCTTGGAAAAATGCTTATTCAAGAAGCAAGCAAATGGGATTTAATAACCTATGTTTTGGACAATGATGAAAATTGTCCAGCTGCAAGTATTGCCTCTTATTACTTTAAAGGCAGTAATCTCGATTTTTCTTCTGTTTACGAATTTGGGAAAATGGTAGATATTTTGACCTTTGAAATCGAAAATGTTAACATCGAAGCGCTTAAAAAACTTAAATCGGAAGGTCTGAAAATTGTGCCCGACCCAGAATTATTAGAGTTAATACAGGATAAAGGTTTACAGAAAGAATTTTATAAAACAAATGGTTTTCCAACTTCCCGATTTAAAATATATGAATCGAAAGAATCTATATTAAATGGTATTGAAAATGGAGAAATTAAATTACCATTTGTGCAAAAATTAAGGAAAGGAGGATATGATGGGCACGGAATAGCAATTATTAACAGTATAAGCGATTTGTCCAAAATACTTTCAGGGGCATCTGTAGTCGAAGAAAAGGTTGAAATTGAAAAAGAAATATCGGTCATTGTAGCTCGCAATAAAAATGGAGAAATTAAATGCTACCCAGTGGTTGAAATGCTGTTTGACCACCATGCAAATCTTGTGGATAAATTAATTTGTCCATCATCAATAAATGTTGAACAATCACAAAAAGCAGTTAACTTTGCAAGCAAAATGATTGAATTACTGAAAATGGAAGGTTTGCTAGCTGTTGAATTTTTCATTGATTCGCATGGCGAAGTAATTGTAAATGAAGTTGCACCCCGACCACATAACAGTGGTCATCATACGATTGAAAGCATTATAACATCACAGTTTGAACAGCATTTGCGAGCAATATTAAATCTACCCTTGGGAAGTACGAAAATTAAACTTCCTTCGGTAATGATAAACATTTTAGGAGCTGTTGGATACGAAGGTCCGGTAATTTACGACGGATTAACGGAGAGTTTGGCAATTGATGGAGTGAAAATTCATTTATACGGAAAAAAAATAACAAAACCCTACCGAAAAATGGGACATGTTACCGTTATGTCATCAACCATAGCGTGTGCTCTAATAAATGCTGAAAAAGTGAAACAATTAATCAGTGTGAAGTCATGAGAAAAACAGTAAGTATCGTAATGGGTTCAGACTCCGATTTGCCTGTAATGAAACAGGCAACCGAAATGCTCGATAAATTCGGAATTGGGTACGAAATTGATATAGTTTCGGCACACCGTACACCCGAAAAGTTATATGAATTTGCATCAAATGCTCATAATCGGGGAATTGATGTTATCATTGCAGGAGCAGGTGGGGCAGCGCATTTGCCCGGAATGGTAGCAGCCATATCGCCTCTGCCTGTAATCGGAGTGCCAATTAAATCAAGCAACTCCATTGACGGTTGGGATTCCGTACTTTCTATATTACAAATGCCAGGCGGTGTGCCTGTTGCAACCGTAGCTTTGAATGGGGCAAAAAATGCAGGTATCCTTGCTGCTCAAATTGTATCGACTTCTGACAGTTCGGTACGGAATAGAATTATCGAATACAAACAGGAGCTTAAAGAACAGGTAATTACCAAGTCGAACAATTTGAAAATATAGCATGGGTTTCTCAAAGTTTTTGACCGTAAGCGCAGCCTTTATAATAATGATTTGCTTGGGCGGTGTATATGCCTGGAGTCTCATTGCTTCGGAATTAATGTCAGTTTATAATTTTACCGCCACCCAATCACAGCTTATCTTTGGAACAATAATAGCTATTTTCCCTACCACCATGATTTTTGTTGGTCAACTCGCCCGAAAAATACACACGAGGTATTTAGGATACATTTCCGGTTTCCTTTTTTTAAGCGGATATACGCTGGCAGGCAATGCCAACGGGAATTTTATGCTCACTTATCTCGGACTGGGCATTATAGCGGGAATAGCAACAGGTTTTGGTTATTGGATATCGCTAACGATACCAGTTCAGTGGTTTCCTGAAAAAAAAGGATTAATTACCGGGATTGCCACAGCCGGATTTGGTTTGGGAGCTGTATTTATGTCTGCACTTTCCGAAAGCATGTTGTTGCGTGGTAAAGATGTGTTGGAACTAATCCAAATTATTGGTGTCTCGTATGGTGTCACCGTGATAATATTTTCAAATCTGATAACACCTAAAAATCAGTTTACTGGTACAGTAACAACGAATATTAAAATAAAAGATGTGATTGCTTCCAGGATTTTCGGCAAACTGTTTACCGGTATCTTTTTAGGAACATTTGCAGGATTACTGATCATAGGAAGTTTAAAAATTATTGGTGAACAAAGCAACATCAACAACCACGTACTTATAGTCGGCGTTTCTTTGTTTGCCGCATCTAACTTTTTGGGAAGACTAACCTGGGGATTTCTGAGCGATTATATCGGAGCAAACCTGAGTATATTTCTCGCATTATTAATTCAATCAATGGCTATTATTTCACTTAATATTGTTACCCACACCGACGCTACATATATGATTCTTTCCTTTTTGATAGGTTTTGGTTTTGGGGGTAATTTTGTTTTGTTTGCCAAAGAGACGGCACAAGTATTTGGAATGCAAAGACTTGGTGTAATATACCCATATGTGTTATTGGGATATGCTATTGCCGGCATTGCCGGTCCTGCACTTGGAGGAATTCTGTTCGATTTTTCAGATTCGTTTTTCTATGCAATTATTCTTGCAAGCGTCATGAGTCTTGTGGGGAGTTTACTGTTTTTACGACAGTTTATTATAGCAAGAAGAAATGAGTAGATTAAAAATAAATCGTGATATTTTTGCATAAGAACTTGAAAACACATTATTTTACATCGAAATAACGATTGTAAATGAAGTGTTATTGTATTTACACAACTTAACAAACATTTGATATGAAAAATAACGAAAGTCCATTTCAAAATATAACAGATCGCAAACATTTTATAGTAGGCTGTTATGTTGAGATGTTATCCAGAATTAATGAGCATGAAATTATTCCTTTTATTAATAGTAACCCGCAAGATTTTTCTTTAATAGATGACAGCGATGATGCTTTTTTCATAGATAAATTGATTCAATCATTAAGTATTTACTTCCAGTTGATGACTTTGGTAGAAGAAAATGCCGCCACACATTACCGAAGGAATATGGAAAATCAAAAAAGCATAGCTTCAATCAGAGGCTCTTGGGGAGAAGTTTTTAAAATTTGGAGAGAACAAAGTTTAGAAGAAGATGATATGTTGAGTGTCATCTCGCAAGTCAGCGTGATGCCTGTACTTACAGCACATCCGACAGAAGCAAAACGGGTAACTGTAATTGAAATTCATCGAGAATTGTATTTGCTTTTGGTTCAAAGAGAAAATGTATCTCTCAGTAAACTTGAACAAAATGAGAATAAAGAAAAAATCATAAACCTGTTGGAAAGATGGTGGAGAACTGGTGAAATTTACTTAGAAAAGCCGGATGTCAGACACGAGAGAGCCAATATTATATATTACCTGAGTAAAATATTTCCGACAGTTTTAGAAAAAAGTGACCAGCAACTGAAGTGGTCCTGGATTGAAATGGGCTTCAACCCCAATAAAATTAAAAATCCCGATTTATTTCCAAAAATAAGTTTTGGAAGCTGGGTTGGTGGCGACAGAGATGGACATCCTTTTGTAACTCCAAGTATTACGCAAGAAACATTGTTGTTACACAGAAATTGTGCGCTTTCATTAATTCAATCGCAATTGTTGTCATTAGCAGGTAAACTTTCTGTTTCAGCTTTAAGTAACCCGGTGCCATTTTTACTATCCGAAGCGATTGAAAAAAAATCAAAAGCATTAGGTCAATCAGGTGAGCATGCAGTTCGAAGAAATCATTATGAACCATGGAGACAATATGTGAGTTTGATTTTATTGCAGTTAGAAAATACTATTTCCGGAAAAAACACAGATACGCATGCACAATACAGATCAAGCAAAGCCTTAACCGAAGACCTGAAGTTTTTGAGGACAATTATTATCAATAACGGTTTGAAAGGGATATCCGAGGATTTATTATTCCCGATAGAAAGAGCAGTAAATTGTTTTGGATTCCACCTGGCAAAATTAGACATTAGACAAAATAGTGCTTTTCACGACAAAGCCATTTCTCAAATTTTGTTGACAAATGGTTATAGCGATTATGATTTTGAAAATTGGGAAGAGCAAAAACGCATTGACTTTCTGAACAAAATTTTAGAAAACCATTCGCCCATAACTGATATTACAGTATCATACGGTGATGAAGCTGATGATGTGTTAGATTGTTATAGAGTAGTTCGAAATCACATCAATCAATTTGGTTCGGAGGGTATAGGTTCATTTATTATTAGCATGACCAGAAATCTCAGCGATTTGCTTGTGGTATATTTGCTGATGGGAGAAACTCAACTTTTAAATACGAACATCAAAGTCGTTCCGCTATTTGAAACAATTGAAGACCTGAATAATGGTCCCCAAATATTAGAGAAGTTTCTGCAACACCCCATAACTAAACAACGGTTTGTTGATAGTACACATAAACAAGAAGTCATGTTGGGTTATAGTGATAGTAATAAAGATGGAGGAACAATCGCCAGTAAATGGAACATATTCAAAGCAGAAAAAGCATTCTCAGACATAGGAAAAAGAAATAATTCGGAAGTTTACTTTTTTCACGGAACAGGCGGCACTATCAGTAGAGGCGGAGGTAAGTATCACCGCTTTTTAGAAAGCATGCCATTAAATACAGTCAATAATATTGTCAAAATTACCGTACAAGGAGAATCGGTTGCTCAGCTTTTTGGGAATCCATTAACAGCAACTTATAACATAAATGCGTTAGCCTCGGGGGTAGCCAAACATACTATCAAAAGCAAATTCAATGAAAATGAATCAATGTATCCATATGAAACCATGGAGTTTTTAGCACAAAGATCATTCGAGCATTACAAAGACTTCATTGATACCCCTGGATTTATCAATTTTTACAGCAAAGTTACCTGTATAGATTTATTGGAAAAAAGCAAAATTGGCTCCCGCCCCTTAAGAAGATCAGGTATCAGAACACTCAAAGACCTGAGAGCAATTCCATGGGTGTTTAGCTGGAATCTGTCGCGCATTACAATTACCGGATGGTATGGCATTGGAGAAGCATTGAAAAAGTTAAAGGAAGAACAACCCGAAGCTTTTCATGATTTAAAAAACCGGATTAATGATTGTGCATTTATTAAGTTTTTATTAATTCAAACAGAAACCAATTTAATTCTGTCGAATGTTGAAATAATGAAACTTTACGCCGATCTTGATGAACATGATGCTGAAAGAGAGTCGTTTATGACTAAAATCCTTGTTGATTACGAAAATGGAATTAAGATGATTGCTGAACTACACGGTGAATCGGCAACTACAAGAAGGAAAGGACAATACGATAATCTAAAATGGAGAAACAGTAAATTAAAAATTCTCCATCAACTTCATATTAAATTCCTCAAAAAGTGGAGAAATCTAAATGATCAAGACAGTATTGAAAATGAAAAGTTGCTTACGAAATTGCTCAGTATCATTAACTCACTATCAAGCGGTTTAAAGAATACCGGATGAAACAATTATGAGATGAACGATTTGGTTAGTGCCATTACCCAACTGAAACTTTTAGCAAAATGACTAATGAAAACACTCAAACTCTTTACCATATTAATTTTCTTCTTTGGAGGAGATTTATTTTCTCAACCCAATTGCTCAGCTCCTACAACAGGGCTCACCCCAATCAATGATTTGGGAACGGGTATTTCTCCCGAAACAGGACTGATGGGTGGTTTATATCCCAACGGCTCAAATTTTCTCCCTTCGGCACATAAGCTTGCGGGTTTGCAAATGGCATCACAGATTCAGTGCTTGGATACAAACGGAACCCCTGACACGATAAGTGGAAAAATTGTTTGGTTAAGTATTGGTATGTCGAATACGACACAGGAAACCCAGCGGTTTATGCAACAATCAAATGCCTTCCCGGGTAAAAATCCTAATCTGATTTTAGTTGATGGCGCGTTTGGTGGTCAAACTGCAAGCATCATTTCTAATCCTGGTGTTTCGGGATATACAAATTATTGGAATAACGTAAATACGCGCTTATCGAATGCAGGCGTTACCGCAAACCAAGTGCAGGTAATATGGCTTAAGCAGGCAAATCAAGCAGGAACTGTTCCTATCCAAACCTATCACGATAATCTCGTAGTTCATTTGAAGCTAATCACTAATGAATTAAAAACCAGGTTCCCTCATGCTAAACTTTGCTTTATGGCAAGCAGAATATCTGCAAGGTATGCTAACAGCACCTTAAATCCAGAGACTTATGCTTACCGACAGGGCTGGGCAGTGAAGCAAGTTATTGAAGACCAGATCAACGGTGA
>JAUSNQ010000150.1 GCA_030655595.1 Paludibacter sp. | reverse complement strand
AACGTGACAGGAAATCTTGGTGCAAGTAGCCAAAGAGCCTATCTCAACCAAAGGTCCTCGTCTGACTGCTGAGATTTCTATCGCAGGTCGATTTTTAGTTTTGATTCCATTTGCTGATAAAGTATCAGTCTCTCAGAAAATTGATTCTGAAGAAGAAAGGATACGTCTTAAACAGCTGATTCAAAGCATCAAACCGAAAGGCTTTGGTGTTATTGTACGAACAGTTGCCGAAGAAAAGAAAGTAGCAGAGCTGGATAATGAACTGAAAATTTTAGTGAAACGATGGGAAGAAGCAATTATTAAATTGCAACAATCTAAAGGCGTTTCGCTGATATTAGAAGAATTAGGTCGCACGGTGGGAATAATTAGAGATTTATTCAACACCAGCTTTAACAACATCCATGTTAATGATCCGGACATGTTTACCGAGGTCAAAGATTATGTGGAGTTAATTGCCCCTGAACGCAAGGACATTGTAAAGCTTTACAAAGATGAAATTCCGATTTTTGATCATTTCGGTATTACCAAGCAAATTAAATCTGGTTTTGGTAAAACAGTTTCATTTAAAAGTGGTGCTTATTTAATTATCGAGCATACTGAAGCACTACACGTCATCGATGTAAATAGTGGCAACAGGTCAAAGTTATTAACAGGACATGAAGGAAATGCCTTGGATGTTAACCTAGCAGCAGCCGATGAAATTGCTCGCCAATTGAGGTTGCGTGATATGGGCGGCATTATCGTAGTTGACTTTATCGATTTACACGATAATGAAAACAGACAGAAACTGTACGATAGAATGCGCGATGCCATGCAAGCCGACAGGGCGAAACACAACATCCTGCCATTGAGCAAATTTGGATTGATGCAAATGACCCGTCAAAGGGTACGACCTGAGACAGATATTGTCATTGAAGAAAAATGTCCAACCTGTCTTGGTACAGGTAAAATGCAACCTTCAATCTTATTTGTCGATCAAATAGAAGCAAAAATAGATCATTTAGTGAATGATCTGAAAATTAAAAAATTTATACTTCATCTTCATCCTTATGTTGAAGCTTTTATCTCTAAAGGTTTTAGCTCTATGAAGTTGAAATGGAAACTTAAGTATGGTGTTGGCTGTAAAGTTATTGCCTCGCAAAATCTTGGGTTTCTACAGTACAAGTTTTACGATTTAAAGGGAAATGAAATTGACCTGAAGAAAGAATTAGAAAAACGTTCTGAAATCAAAGCATAAATAAACAGGTTGTACTTTGTTGTGCAGCCTGTTTTTTTTAAATAAAAATGACTGCGACTATTTGTAAGTTATAAAAAAGGAAGTATATTTGCACTCCGATTGCGAAAATAGCTCAGTTGCCAGAGAACAGACACCATGTGCTCTACCAACTGAGTTAAAGTTAGAAAAGTTAATACAATGCGAAAATAGCTCAGTTGGTAGAGCACGACCTTGCCAAGGTCGGGGTCGCGGGTTCGAGTCCCGTTTTTCGCTCAAAAATTTTATCTCACTCTCAAAAGCGAAACAGCGAGTTTCGCTTTTTTCAAAAATCAAACCGTCGCCCAGATGGTGAAATTGGTAGACACGCTAGTTTCAGGGACTAGTGACCGCAAGGTTGTGCAGGTTCGAGTCCTGTTCTGGGCACATTTTCAAATTGCGCAAGTGGTGAAATTGGTATACACGCTACTTTGAGGGGGTAGTGCCGGCAACGGCGTGTGAGTTCGAGTCTCATCTTGCGCACTTTATTACATAAATACCTACTTGCTTTCGTTTTTATA
>JAUSNQ010000138.1 GCA_030655595.1 Paludibacter sp. | reverse complement strand
TCCTACAACCCCCATCATGCATTGCTACATCATGGGTTTGGGCTTCTGCGCTTTCGCTCGCCACTACTCGCGCAATCACTTTTGTTTTCTTCTCCTGAGGGTAATGAGATGTTTCAGTTCCCCTCGTTTGCCTCCTGAATTCTCAGGATAATGCAGCTTCACTGCATTGAGTTGCCTCATTCGGAAATCCCGGGATTAATGGTTATTTGCACCTACCCCAAGCTTATCGCAGCTTATCACGTCCTTCATCGCCTCCCAGAGCCAAGGCATCCACCGTTCGCTCTTATTTTACTTTTTTACCTTTATCGTATCATATTATGTCAATGACACTTCTTGTTTTTCTTTTCTACTTTACTTCTCTTCTTTTTTTCAATAATGTCAAAGATCGTATCTTTATAACCCTTTTGTTCGGGGGAAAATCTCTTTTAAAAAAAAATATCCTGTTCATTTCTGGTTACCTGATGCATTTCGCAATGGCTGGGTTACCGAACTGGAATTTTCCTGCAAGATCGTTGCTTCCCGGGTTATAATAATAGTTGATTTATAAGTTCCTTTTTTTGAACTGTAAAACCTGTTTGTTTTGAGTTGATAAGTTAAGTTCTCACTTGAACTGAACTGTTTTGTTCTTTTGTTGATGAGTTAAGTTCTCACTTGAACTGACCTGTTTTGTTCTTTTGTCTTTTTGTATTGCTTGTGGAGAATAAGGGGCTCGAACCCTTGACCCCCTGCGTGCAAGGCAGGTGCTCTAAGCCAACTGAGCTAATCCCCCAATATAGACCCCCTTATGTTTTTTTTTGCTTTTAGCTTTTAGCTATTCGTTCATAGCTTTTAGCTTAATTTTATTGTAGTCCCAGGCAGAGTTGAACTGCCGACCTCTACATTATCAGTGTAGCGCTCTAACCAACTGAGCTATAGGACTGGGCCGTTTAACCTGTCTTTGTTGTCCCGATGGGGAATCTCCCAATCAGAACCCCCTGAAGGCTACTGTGAAAATCGAAATAATAATATCTGATCAATATCTTTTAAAAATTCTTTCGTTAGATTTGATTCTTTTGATTTGATTTGTTTGATTTTTCTGTTCTTGTGGAATATGTTCGTTAAAGAACGTATCCTACTTCGAATTTCTCAAAAAAAAACAAACCTGAATTTTTCCAATAAGAAAAGAAATTATAGTTCGAGTTATATTTTATAAAACAAAGACTTCAAGTAGATAAGAAAAGGACACCTTTAAAACAATTACTTTCTTTTATTTTGCGCTTGCACGCTAAATCAAGTTAAGAATCCCTTCAATCAGATGCTTTTTCAGATTTGTTTTTACGCCACCTTTTATTGTCAATCACATTACTTTTTCACTGACAGATTTTATTTCTGTTTAGCTTCACGTAACACAAAGCGGAATTACCGAATCATCGCTCCAGAAAGGAGGTGTTCCAGCCGCACCTTCCGGTACGGCTACCTTGTTACGACTTAGCCCCAGTTACCGATTTTACCC
>JAUSNQ010000129.1 GCA_030655595.1 Paludibacter sp. | reverse complement strand
ACACAATTAATCGATTTCACAAATAAACAATAAATAATTAATTGAAATGCCAGGATTATGAGGAAAAAAAATCGGAATGACATCCGTTTTCAGTGCCGACGGTAAAAACGTACCGTGCCCTGTTATCGAAGCAGGTCCTTGTGTTGTTACCCAAATCAAATCAGTTGATAAAGACGGCTACGCCGCGGTTCAGGTTGGTTTTCAGGAAAAAACTGAAAAGCACACCAATAAACCCGAAGCCGGACACTTTAAAGCTGCAGGTGTAACGCCACAACGCCACTTGGTTGAGTTCAAAGAATTCGAACAAGAATTCAAATTAGGTGATACAATCACCGTAGAAATGTTTGAAGCAGACACATTTGTTGATGTGATCGGAACTTCAAAAGGTAAAGGACATCAAGGTGTTGTAAAACGCCATGGATTTGCCGGAGTAGGACAAGCAACTCACGGACAGCACAATCGTTTACGTGCACCGGGATCATTGGGAGCCTCTTCATATCCATCACGTGTGTTCAAAGGTATGCGTATGGGTGGTCGCATGGGTGGCGATCAGGTTACCATGCAAAACTTGCAAATAATAAAAGTAATTCCGGAGCACAATCTTTTAATGATAAAAGGTTCTGTACCGGGTGCTAAAGGTTCAATCGTTATCATTAATAAATAATCATGGAAGTAAGTGTATTAAACATTAAAGGAGAAGACACCGGAAGAAAAATTTCTTTGAATGATGCCATCTTCGGAATTGAGCCAAATGACCATGCTATTTATTTAGATGTGAAGCAATATTTGGCGAATCAACGTCAGGGAACACACAAAACCAAAGGTCGTAGTGAAGTTGCAGGTTCAACCCGCAAATTAGGTCGTCAAAAAGGTGGTGGTGGTGCCCGTCCGGGTGATATTAAATCGCCTGTTCGTGTTGGAGGTGGACGTGTTTTCGGTCCGACACCGCGCGATTACAGTTTCAAATTAAACAAAAAAGTAAAGCAGTTGGCACGTAAATCAGCTTTGAGTTATAAAGCACAAAACAACATGATCACCGTGGTGGATCAGATTGATTTTGCAGCTCCAAAAACCAAAGATATGATAGCAATGACACTTAATTTACAAGTAGCAGATAAAAAACCGTTAATAATTTTACCAAACGGAAATAAAAACGTATATTTGTCGGCTCGAAATTTACCCAAGGTAAGTGTCGTAACGGTTTCGGAATTAAACACTTACATAGTGCTTAATGCCAAAACTCTTGTAATAACTGAAGAAGCAGTTGCCGCTGTTGAACAAATTTTAAAAGCATAGGAGGTATATAAATGGGAATTATCATAAAACCAATCGTTACGGAAAAGATGACCAAGTTGGGCGAGAAATTCAACCGCTATGGCTTTAAAGTTGAAAAAGATGCTAACAAAATCCAGATCAAACAAGCAGTAGAGGCTTTGTATAGTGTTACGGTTACTGATGTAAACACGATGATAGCTGCACCAAAAAAGAAAAGCCGCTTTACCAAAAGTGGTGTAATTAAGGGACAGACATCAGCTTACAAAAAGGCCATCGTTACGGTGAAAGAAGGAGAACAAATTGATTTTTATAGTAACATCTAATAATCATTTACAATTTAACCACTTACAAAGTAAAATTTTGTAATGCAACGTAAATGGTAAATAGTAAATAATAAAATAGTAAATATATAAATGGCTGTACGTAAATTAAAGCCCACAACACCGGGGCAAAGACACAAAATTATTGGTACGTTCGACACAATTACTGCGAGTGTACCAGAGAAATCGCTTGTTGTCGGTGGTAATAAATC
>JAUSNQ010000114.1 GCA_030655595.1 Paludibacter sp. | reverse complement strand
CCCTCAATCGTTTTGTGTTCGTTGAATTTGTGATGCGAATGCATGGGAGTTTTGATCTCAAAATGTTTGAGTAAAAAACCACTGGTCCGTGTATCCTCCGCCAAAATCAAATCCACTTCTTTCAAAACCCGGATAGCCCGTAAGGTCATATCTTCCAGGTTTCCAATGGGTGTAGGTACGACGAACAATTTCATTTTCAGAATTTTCGTTTGATAATTTGGTAAAAATCTTCCGCAACAGGATGTCCTTCTTCCCAGCCGTATTTCGATTGGAGGAAAGAGACAACTTCATTGTAAGTCGCCAGCATATTGATGTAGCTAAGTGTTTTATTCATATCTTCCCCGTTGTTTCTGAACAGTTCCCGTTGGAATCTGAAACGGTCACCGAGGCTTATAGCATGACGGATATCATCAATTTTTTTATTTCCGATCGTTGCATTTATACCTCCATTTTCAGTGCGGGCATGCAGTTCGTTGCGGGATATGCCGTTGCCTGCAATTTTTTCGGCAAAGGTCACTTTCTTTTCAATGGTTTCTGTCGTTGTGATAATACGTTCTGTTTCTGATTTATCGGCTGTGATTACGTCGTTATCAACAGTTTCAGTATATTCAATTGTAATTTTATTCTCAAGAATTTCGATGTTGTTTGTTGCATTTTCCTCTGGCTCAACTTGCTCAACCTCATCTGCTTCATCTACTTCATCTACGTCCTCTACGTCCACAACCTCCTGTAGTTCCTCCTCCTCTTCAACAACATCCTCAATAACCTCTTCTTCTTCTTCTTCTTCTTCTGATTTTTCTTCTCTTTCTACTGATTGCAAAGACTCATCCTCACCGAGAATAACCTCCTCCTCAGACACATTAATACTTTCCTTTTCCTCGAACTTCTCAAAAAGTTCCTCTTCCTCTGTTACCGGAATAATAATTTCTGAAGACTCCTCTTTCTTGACCGCTACTATATCCTTCTGTTCGTCGGGTTGATTGTCTTTTATTTGCTGAAGTTCTTCCGATTTGATGTTCTCCAACTGATTGATATACCCCCAGATATCATCGGTTTTATTTTTAGCTAAATTGATGATGGCAGCCGGGTAGTTCGTCATTTCCATGAAACCTTCAGTCAGCATGGTCAATTCATCAATATTCTTTCGGATTAACGTAACAAGAAGTTCTCTGTTCATATCTTTTTACAAAAAGTGGTATTACAACTGATGTTTTTTTTTATTTTTGTCAATTCAAATTGAATTTT
>JAUSNQ010000027.1 GCA_030655595.1 Paludibacter sp. | reverse complement strand
ACGCGGCTTATCGCTTGAAGATGACTTAATAATACCGTGCTGGAAGCTTTGAATTTCATATGATTGAATGTTTATCCGGTTACTTTTTTGAGAAAGGCAAATGTAAGGAATATTTTTAAATTATAAAATGAAGTAAGGCATTTTTGTTCATTTATTTACGGTGATTGAAGAATTGAATCAGGAAGAAGAGAGCAATCTCCTGTTTAAAAGTACGCAATTGATGATTTGCAGCATCCAAAATTTAAAAAACACTAAAATATATACCCAAACAAATCAACTTGTAAAAATAACTGTACTTTTGTTTCGTATAATTACGAAATGATTTAAAATGTCCGCAAATAAAAAACATTATACTGATAATCAGGAGAAATTGGCACGTTATTCAAAAGCGCTGTCGAATCCGGTAAGGGTTTACATCCTTGATTTTCTTGCCAACAACCTGGATAAGTGTTGTTATAGCGGTGATATGGTTGACGATTTACCAATTGCACGATCAACTTTGTCGGAGCATTTGAAAGAACTTAAAAAGGCAGGTTTGATTCAGGGTGAAATAAATCCTCCTTACATCAAATACTGTATTAATCGCGAGAATTGGGAAGAAGCCAAATTGATGTTTGCACAATTTTTCAAGAGATAGATAAAATTTTTTATAAATATATTTCGGGTTTTAACGAAATAAGAACAAATTCAAAGATTATGGAAATTAAAATTTTAGGGACAGGTTGTCCAAAGTGCAAATCACTAGAGAAATTGACAAGGGAAATTGTGGAACAAAACGGGATAAACGCTACAATAACCAAAGTAGAGGATATCATGGAAATCATGCAATACAATATTTTATCTACACCCGCTTTGGTGGTAAATGAAAAAGTAGAAATCAAAGGCCGGGTTCCTTCGGCTGAAGAAATCAAACAAGTACTCGCAAAATATTAACTTCAATAAATACAAAAACATTATGAAACGTTTCTTATTATTCAGTTTGATGCTCACCTTCTTGTTTGGAAGCATCTCTTGCGAAGCTCAAAACAAAACTAAGCAGCAACCCGATAAAGCCTTGTCAGAAAAGGTAGAGGTTTATTATTTCCATTTCACACGCAGGTGTATGACTTGCAATACCGTTGAGTCGGAAGCAATAAAACACCTAGAATCTCTTTATCCGGAATTAGTTAAAAGCGGCAAAATTACCTTTGCCAGTATCAATTTGGAAGAAGCAAGCAGCAAAGCCATTGCTGAGAAATGCAAAGCAACCGGACAATCTTTGTTAGTAATTTCAGGTGATAAGAGAGCCGATTTAACTCAAACCGGTTTCATGTATGCCCGGAGTCAACCCGAAAGGTATAAAAATGAAATTAAATCGGCTGTTGATTCGATGATTAAATAACACATATGGAGTTTCTACAAAGCATTTTAGAAAATACAGAATACTCGATTGTTGCAGCTTTGATGCTCGGACTGATGACTGCTATCAGTCCGTGTCCCTTAGCAACCAATATCTCGGCGATAGGTTTTATCAGCCGGGATATTGAAAACAGCAAGCGGGTATTCATGAGTGGATTGGTTTACACCTTGGGGCGCGCAATCACTTACACGGGTTTGGCGGTTATTTTATATTTTGGCGCCAGCCAGATGGAAATTTCTATGATATTTCAAGGATGGGGAGAAAAACTGCTCGGACCGATACTCATCATCATCGGACTTTTCATGTTGGATGTGATTAAAATTAAATTTCCGGGGTTCTCAGGTTTGACTGAAAAAATTGGTGATCGCAGCAAAGGCAGTTACTGGAGTTCTTTGCTTCTTGGGATTGTTTTTGCTCTGGCTTTTTGTCCGTATAGCGGCGTATTGGATTTCATGATGCTCATACCCATGACCATTTCAAGTGCAAGCGGATTATTTTTACCCGTTGTTTTTGCAATTGCGACCGGAATACCGGTTATTATCTTTGCATGGTTTCTGGCCTATGCAGTTGGAAATGTAGGGAAGCTTTACAGCAGAATCAAAACCTTCGAGCTGTGGTTCCGAAGGGTTGTTTCCGTACTGTTTATCCTTGTCGGGCTATATTACGTGATAAATTTATGGATTAAATAAGGATATTTTTTTATATAACTATTTCGTGTTTATACGAAATAGTTATGATTTTACCAACAAATTTCATTGATGACTGAATCGACACAACTTCAACCTTTGTATAGGGACGATGATTCATCAAAAAACTTCAAATAATGGAATTAAAAAATGAATTAAAAATCTTACTTGGGATTGTTGTCGTTTTTCTAGCCGTATTTTTCCTGCCGATTGAGAGTCAGGTATTTAATACAGCCGTCGTAGCTACATTTGATTTGGCAAAGTGGTATGCACAAGAACACGTCATCTTATGTTTGCTTCCTGCTTTCTTAATTGCAGGTGTAATTTCGGTGTTTGTCAGTCAGGCCTCCGTAATTAAATACTTCGGAGCCAAAGCCAAACGCTGGGTAGCTTATTCTGTTGCTGCTGTATCAGGAACAATTTTGGCTGTGTGTTCATGTACTATTCTTCCGTTATTTTCGAGCATACATAAACGAGGAGCAGGACTCGGACCGGCAGTGGCATTCTTGTATTCCGGACCGGCAATTAATATCTTAGCCATCATCCTGACAGCACGAATTCTCGGTTTTGAACTCGGAGTAGCCCGATTTGTCGGTGCTGTTTCTTTTAGTGTGGTGATTGGTTTAATCATGGCATTTATTTATAGAAAAGAAGAGAAAGTCAAAGCTGCTGAACAAATGAATTTTCCCGATGTGCCTGAATCCAGACCTTTGTGGCAAACAGCCTTGCATTTTTTCACCTTGGTTTTAATTTTGGTTTTTGCCAATTGGGGCAAACCGGCCGAAGGCGACACGACAAGTTTCTGGTTTTACCTTTGGTCATACAAATGGTACATCACCGGATTATTCGGGTTCGTGCTCGTTTATTCCATGATTTATATCTTAAAACTGAAAAGCTGGCAGGTTTTGTTGGGAGCAGTTGCAACTACCTTTAGTGCCATTTTCATTGGTAATCCTTTGATCAGCGTGGTAGTTGCTATCGCTGCAATTAGTTCCATTGCATTGATGGATAAATCGGAAGACGGAGAAAACAAAGAATGGATTCTTTCCAGTTGGGGTTTCACAAAACAGATCATGCCTCTGTTGGCGATTGGGGTTGTGATTGCCGGTTTTCTTTTGGGTTCAACACACGATGATACTGCTATTGCAGGTGTCATACCTAATTCATGGATTTCATGGGCAGTGGGAGGCAATTCCCTGCTTTCAAATTTCTTAGCTTCCATCGTTGGTGCATTCATGTATTTTGCCACACTGACAGAAGTTCCTATCATTCAGGGGTTACTTGCTTCTGGAATGGGAAAAGGTCCGGCATTGGCACTCTTGCTTGCAGGTCCATCGTTGTCGCTTCCGAATATGCTTGTGATACGTGGAGTCATGGGAACACAGAAAACTGCGGTTTATATTGTGATTGTAGTGGTGCTTTCAACGATAGCCGGATTAATATTTGGAGGATTGTAACAAAATGCTGAATTTATCAGATTTTAATTTTAAATCAAGATTAAAAAAAAGGTTAATAGTCTCTTTCAAGTTTCACGGCTATAAAAAATAGTGCTATATTTGCGCAAAATTATTATTAATGTGCAGCAATATTTTTCAGATTGTAATGATTTTAACATATTGCTTTTTCAAGGTAATTCCCCACACAAAACAAACTAAAATATTGATACTATTATGCAGCCATTAAATGAAGCATTTTCAATCATGGCCGTTGGAATGATTACGGTTATTTTCATCTTGTTTTTAATCATTTTAATCGGTAATTTAATCATCAGGTTATCTAATAAGTATTTGCCTGAAGAGCTTGTTGCCGTGAAGGTGAAAAAGACAAGCGGTACTTCAGATAATACATTCAAAGCCATTGAAGCGGCGATTGATTTGATTACCAAGGGTAAAGGGAAAGTAACAAACATAAAGAAATTATAATCGAGAAAATCCGTTTAAATGAAGAAAGAAATTAAATTTTCGTTGGTGTACCGGGATATGTGGCAGAGTGCAGGGAAGTACATGCCACGTGTAGATCAGTTAGTAAGGATAGCTCCTGAAATTGTCAAAATGGGATGTTTTGCCAGGGTTGAAACAAATGGTGGTGGATTTGAGCAGATCAATTTGCTTTTCGGAGAAAATCCAAATACGGCAGTGCGCGAATGGACACGTCCATTTAAAGAAGCAGGTATTGAAACACACATGTTAGACCGATCATTAAACGGATTGAGAATGAGTCCTGTTCCGGCTGATGTCCGTAAATTATTTTATAAAGTCAAAAAAGCACAAGGTGTTGATATAACCCGCTGTTTTTGTGGATTAAACGACCCTCGCAATATCATTGCATCGATCAAATATGCGAAAGAGGCCGGCATGATTGCACAGGCTACTCTGTCATTGACCGTCTCTGAAGTGCATACCGAAGCGTATTTTTGTCAGTTAGCCGATGTGTTAATCGAAAACGGTGCCGATGAAATCTGTCTGAAAGACATGGCCGGTATCGGTCGACCTGCAACTTTGGGTAAAATCGTGAAACACATCAAAACCAAGTATCCACATATCATCGTACAATATCACGGTCAGACCGGTCCTGGTTTTACTCCTGCTTCAATTCTTGAAGTTTGTCGCAATGGTTGTGATATCATCGATGTGGGTATGGAGCCACTTTCGTGGGGAACAGGTCATGCCGATGTAATCATGGTCCGCGAGATGCTTGATGATGCAGGCTTTGCAGTTCCGGAAATTGACATGTTCGCTTATATGCGGGCACGTGCATTAACGCAAGAGTTTATGGATGATTTTTTGGGATACTTCATCCCAGAATCAAACAGAAGATTGCAGTCATTGTTGATTGCTTCCGGTTTACCGGGTGGTATGATGGGTAGCTTGATGAATGACCTGAAAGATAATCTTGTCAGCATCAACAAATCGATGGTTAAAAAAGGAGAACAAGAACTTACAATCGATGAGTTGCTGATTAAATTATTCGATGAAGTTGCCTATGTATGGCCACGGGTAGGTTATCCGCCGCTTGTAACACCATTTTCTCAATATGTGAAAAATCTGGCCATGTTCAACATCATGCAATTGAGCAAGGGTAAAGAACGCTGGACCATCATTGCCGATAACATCTGGGATATGATCCTGGGTAAAGCAGGAAAGCTTCCGGGAGAAGTTGATCCGGAAATCAAAGCGTTGGCTAAATCGCAGGGTCGTGAGTTCTTTGTAGGAGATCCACAGGCTTTGTATCCCGATAAATTAGAAGAATTTAAAAAGGAATTGGCAGAAAAAGGTTGGGAAGAAGGTCAAGACGACGAGGAACTATTCGAATTGGCCATGCATCCCGAACAATACAGGTCTTACAAATCAGGCAAAGCAAAAGCTGATTTTGAAGCGGAACTGGCGCAAGAGAAAGCTAAACAGAATCCTGCACCTGTAGCTCCTGCAGAACTTGCACCACAAACTGTACAAGTTGAAGTTAACGGAGAAAAATTTGTGGTTAATATCGCTTATGGAGATGCTGCAACCAATATTGCTGCTACAAAATCAAATGATGTACAATTAGCTTCACCTTCAGGAGTAGTCCATGAAGTTGTTGCACCCTTAGAAGGTAAATTTTACTTCACAAACAGTTCTTCGGAAACTCCAGTCAAAGTGGGCGATGTGGTTGAGGAAGGCGAATTGCTTTGTTATATTGAATCCATGAAAACATACAATGCAATTATGTCGGATAAAGCCGGTAAAATAGTTGAAATTGCTTTTGCCAATGGAGAGTCTGTTGATGAAGATGATGTATTATTTAAACTTCAATAATCAGCATGGAAGAAATATTATCAAAATTATATGACATGACTGCTTTTGGAGGATTTTCCTTCCAGGTGGCTTTGATGTGGGTGATTGCTTTTGTCTTGCTGTACTTGGGTATCCGTAAAAAATACGAGCCACTGTTGTTGGTGCCGATTGCATTTGGGGTATTGTTAGCGAATTTCCCCGGAGGAGGCATGGGCATCGTTCCTGCTGAATTTATAGAATTGGAGGGTGACAGATATAAAAATTTATTTGAGATTGCCCATGAATATGGCATCATGAATTATTTGTATTACAGTTTAATCAAAACGGGTTTCTTACCTCCCATCATTTTCTTGGGAGTGGGTGCATTAACCGATTTCGGTCCGATGCTCCGCAATTTGAAACTGGCTTTGTTCGGTGCTGCTGCGCAAATTGGAATTTTCTCGGTACTAATCGTATCTTTGCTTTTGGGCTTCACGCTCAATGAAGCTGCTTCGCTCGGAATCATTGGTGGTGCTGACGGTCCGACTGCCATCTACACAACGATTAAATTAGCACCACATCTGCTTGGTCCGATTGCCATCGCTGCTTATTCCTACATGGCACTTGTGCCGGTAATTATTCCGCTTGTTGCCAATCTTTTGATTACAAAGAAAGAATTCAAGATCAACATGCGCCAGATGGACAAACAATTTCCGGCTAAACATCAGATTAAGAATTTGAAAGTAGTTAAGATTATTTTCCCGATTGTTTTAGGGTGTGTAACTGCAATTTTTGTCCCATCATCGGTGCCTTTGTTAGGTATGTTGTTATTTGGTAACCTCATCAAGGAAATCGGTGCTACTACGCTTCGTTTAGCAGATGCAGCTACCGGTCCAATCATGAATACAGCGACTATCTTTCTGGGACTAACCGTTGGAGCTACCATGACTGCCGAAGTATTCCTTTCGCCTAAAACATTGGGTATCATCGTTGGTGGTTTTATTGCGTTTGCAATTTCAATTGCAGGGGGTATTTTTGCTGTTAAAATCTACAACCTTTTTGCAAAGAAAAAAATTAATCCGCTGATTGGTGCGACCGGTTTGAGTGCTGTGCCCATGGCTTCGCGGGTTGCGAATGAAATGGCATTGAAATACGATTCAAGCAATCACATTTTGCAGTATTGTATGGCAAGTAATATCTCCGGGGTTATTGGTTCTGCTGTAGCTGCCGGGGTGCTTATTTCGCTTATTGGATAATACTTCGAACATACTTTTTTTTATAATAATTTGGAGCCCGCGGATGAGACTGAATGTCTTTTCGCGGGTTTTTTGTAATATTTTTTATGTACAGTATTGATTGTATAATAAAAATATATTACTTTTGAGCCGAAAATCATAAACTATGTTATTTCTTTGAAAAATATGTGTACATATTAAATTGATACGAAACGATTTTTTAGTCAATTTGAAATACATGATTTATCCTTCCTTTTATCGGCTTAATTATTAATTTTCTTAAAAAATTGATGTTATGAAAAAGTTTTGTTTCAGTTTTATTTTGATTTGTGTTTTTTCAAGTGGTTTTGCGGCTGAAAGTTTTACAGTTGGTGATATAGTTTACAATATATTGTCAGACAACCAACCACGCACGGTTGAAGTTGTAAGTAAAACTCCCTTTTATGCAGGCAATGTTATAATCCCTGCGAGTGTAAGCTATAACAATGTGGATTATCAAGTTACTGCAATTGGTAGTCAGGCTTTTATGAATTGTGATGCATTAACATCAGTAACTGTTCCCAATTCAGTTCTTACAATAGGTGATCTTGCTTTTGCAGCATGCTCTAATTTATCGTCAGCAACGATTGGCAATTCTGTCACTTCTTTTGGTCTTTTGTCGTTTTATTGTTGTATTGGTCTGACCACTTTTGATTTTCCCGCATCCCTATTAAATATCGGAGAAGGCGCTTTTTCTTATTGTAATGGACTAACTTCAGTTACAATTCCGAATTCGGTTACAAGCATCGGGAAAGAGGCATTTTCTTATATGGAATTATTAACGACAGTGATTATCCCCAATTCTGTGTTGAGTATCGGAGAAGGAGCTTTCTCAAGTTGTTCAAAATTATTATCCGTTGAAATTCCAAATTCCGTCTCTCAAATCGAGAAGTCTTTATTCAAAGATTGCACGAAGTTAACTTCTGTAGTTGTCCCTTCCTCTGTTACAAGTATTGGTGAGTCAGCTTTTAGCTATTGTTCTGCCTTAGAAAACATAAATCTACCAAACTCAATTACAAGTATAGGGGAACACGCCTTTAACAATTGTACTTCTTTAACTTCCATTGAAATACCTAATGCTGTTGAAACGATAGGTGGTTTTGGGTTTTATGGTTGTATTGCATTGAAAACTGCGGATATTGGTAGTTCCGTACGCAGTATCGGGGAAGTGGCTTTCTCAGGATGTTCTCAGCTAACAAGTATTACTTCTCGTGCAGTAATTCCACCCACTTTAGGTAGTATGGTTTTTAATGGAGTTCAGAGGACATTAATTCCTTTGTATGTGCCGGCTGAAAGCATTACCACGTATAAAACAACTCCTCAATGGAGTGACTTTTCAGATGTTGTAGCAATAATTGCCGGTGTTGAAACACCTCAGGAGAGAGCTCTTTCGGTGTTTCCAAATCCCGTTGTTGATTTTTTATCAATAAGAAATTTAGATGTCGGAACTGATATTTGTGTTTATAATGCCCATGGGCAGGTAGTTTTAACCGAAAAAGCAATTAGTGAACTTAATACTATTGATCTGACTACTATGCAATCTGGCATGTATCTGGTAAAGGCAATACAGCAGGGTAAAAGTAATGTATATAAGGTGATAAAAGAATAAATATTCTGTTGTCATAATCATAGAAAGCCCGCGGATGAGACTGAATGTCTTTTTGCGGGTTTTTTGCATAAACTCCATAGGTTATTGCATATGCTTTCTTCCACATCATTTTTCATTGCATTTCTTGCCCTTTCAAAATAAATACTATATTTGTCGTGTGATTCTACAACTCATCAGACAATCAACTAAAGAAAAAATCACAGATTTGCTTTTTTCATTCCTTACAAATAAAAACTGTACAGATGAAGGAGAAGAAAAAATTCATTCCAAAAAGTTTTGTCCTACCAATTATTGTTTTTGGCGGACTGATCGCAGGTCTCGGGTCTTATACAATTTACATGTCGAAAGCGCACATGTATTTGTTCGACGACCCCGCTGCCTGTGTCAATTGCCACATCATGACTCCTTACTATCAGACCTGGTTTCACAATTCACATGCGAAATGGACCAATTGCAACGACTGTCACGTTCCTCAGGATAACATCTTCAAAAAGTATTATTTCAAAGCAATGGATGGATTACTTCATTCGGCTGTATTTACCATGCGTGCTGAGCCAATTGCAATTCGTGCGCGCAGGGCAAGCTCGAATGTGGTCATGGAAAATTGCATCCGATGCCACGATCAACTGAACAATGAATTTGTGGGAACAGGCATGATGTCATACGACCAAGCCCGTGAAGGAGAGGGTAAAGCTTGCTGGGATTGCCATACATCGGTTGCGCACGGCAAGGAAAGTAGCATTGCTGCTACGCCGAATGCGATTGTTACACCGCTTCCGAAATCGCCGATACCGGGATGGTTGAAGAAAGCAATGAAATAGCTGCTTTTATCAAGACTTGTGCGAAATCTGCATAAATATCCTTTAACAGGTCACTAATGATTTTGAAATATATATTAACGTCTGATAATTTAGAATTTTATGTATATTTGTCTCGATTAAAAAGCCTTTTTTTCGAACAGATTAACTATATCGCATTTTAGCTGTTTTTTACTTAACTAACTATGGAATTGCAAATTATACAGAATAAAATTTTCGAGATTCGAGGACAGCGGGTGATGCTCGATTTTGACCTTGCCGAACTATATGAAGTTGAAACAAGAGTACTTAATCAGGCTGTAAAACGCAATATAAAACGCTTTCCTCCAGACTTTATGTTTCAACTTTCAAACAAGGA
>JAUSNQ010000106.1 GCA_030655595.1 Paludibacter sp. | reverse complement strand
GACAAGATTTTTAAAAAGAATTATATCCTGAAGATTTTCAGGATGGTTTCGGTGCGTAGGCATATAAATTGAAAGACAGGGCGCCTGATCAGCTGCCAGAAGTGTTTGAATCAATTCTTTTGTAAGTAATTCCATTGTATAATATTTTATTATTTTATCATACAAAGATGAGGATGCTAAGGACGGAAAACGTTACATCGTGTTAGAAAAACGTTACATCATTCACACATCAAATTTAATTCATTCGTTTAATCGCATTTACTTTGACCAATGAATGAATCTAATCCATGCATATTTCTCTCTAAAACCTGCTTTACATCTTCACTTTCAATATGTCCTAATATACCCCACGGTCCGTCAAATCCTTCATGCATTAGAAGATTGATCATTTCCGGTTCATAATCACCCTTTCCAATTGGCAGTATTTTAGGGCTTTCTTGCTTCATGCCATTCAAATTAACGAAAGATAAATAAGGTTTTATTTTCGATAAGATTTCAGGAAATTCGTCTAAATAATCATGTGCATGATGAAAATTATATACAATTTTTAAGCTGTATTGAGGCATAGCTTCAATAATTTCAAGTTGGTTTTTATGATCTCCGAACCAGCCTTGATGGTTATATAATGCTATATTACAGTCAATTTCTTCGGCCTTTTTATAAATAAATTCTATCATCTCAATGGCTCTGTTAATTGACTGTTCATGAGTTTGACCTTCAAAGAAATTGTTGTTAAAACTCAACCATAGCGTTGTACTTAACTGCTGATTCTTTAAAATCTCGAATATTCTTTCATTAGAAGAGCTTAATTTATCAAGGCTGTCCCTTTTCGCATTGAGCCATAACCAAACAGCAATAATTTCGATATCATTTTCTTTTGCCAAACTCAATTCATAACTCATTTCATTCAAATCTTCCAGACGCCAATCGTAGGCATATTTAGTAAAGCCCAATTCCTTCAACATATTGATCCGTTCTTCGGGCGTTCTATCTAATGAATCAAATCCTACAATACACCATGGATAGAAATTTGTCATTTCTAATGGCTTCTCTTGTTTGATAGTACAGGAATAAATGAACGTAAAAACTATCAATACTACTATGTTGGTAAATGATTTCATGTTTTTGCTTTCTACATTTGTGGTTAGCGAAAGAAATTAATCGGCTCGACTGATGAGGGGAACTGACATCATTATTTGTTAACCCGAATGGGTGGCACATAGTGCGTAATATCGCCTGGTTGTTTATTTCTCAGTCAACAAATGTTTCTTTTATTACTGATTTAACCTCCCGAATCTCGCTTTTATTCAATGTTCCGAGTATTTTTATAACCCTGACTTTATCTATTGTTCTGATTTGATCAATGGCAATCCAACCTGTTTTTCCATTATGCTTAACCTCCACTCTGGTTGGATATTTCCGGGAAGTTGTTGTCATGGGAATAACAACTAATGTTTGCAGATTGTGATTTATTTCATCAGGTGATACTATTACACAAAGTCGAGTTTTTTGAATCTCACTTCCTACTGTCGGATCCAGATTAACCAATACGATATCATACTGATTCATTGCCAGTCCTCCATGTTTTCATCCTCGAAGACCTCGCCCATCAACAACTTATCATCTCCATTTTCATGCATTTTCTTAAACTTCAAATCCCATCCTTTTCGTGGCTCTGCCACAGGTTTGATTATGATTTGACTCTTTTCAAGAATTAATTCAACTTTATCCTTGATTTGATATTTTTCCAATAAAGTTTTACTTAATCTAAAACCCCTTGAATTGCCAATCTTTACTATTGATACTTCCATAATCTTTCTTTTATTAATGTAAGCACAAAGTTATCACATTTTTTATAGCAACCAAACATATTTTGATTTTATTTCTTCTTAAAAGAATCATTTTCTTTTGTTATAAAAGTCTTGTTATTAAGCTATTCTTCACATATGACTTGGTGCTAACGACTGAAGCTAAGCGCAGTAGCCGAATAGCGGGAGCTTTAACTGTCGCACTACGATGAAGGTAATGCGGGAGAAGAAACTCCAAAATTGCACTAATTCGGCTATTGTGCTTAGGCGTGTGATTATGTATTGAACTAAATTCCCTCCGGGAAGGGCTTTAATCTCCTCATCGCTATACCATTATTCTCTGATTTCCGTTTCAAGATGCTGAAATAGGAATTACCAGTTCCTTTAAAATTTAAATCTCCCAATTTATTCATTTTAATTTTTCAGCATCATGAAACAAAAATCAGAATTCTCAGTTATTGGTCGCGCCCTGGCTACTGTTGCCGGCTTCGACCGTGTGTATCACAAGCTTGAACAGCAGGTTGTACTGCGCGGACAAGCCAAAAGCACTTTTGAAAACTACATTCATCGCATCGCACAGGTAAGTCTGCATTTCAACTGTTTACCCGAAGATGTAAATGAAGAAGAGCTTAACGACTATCTTGCCGGATTGGCATTGTCTGCCAATTCTCCTTCACGCAGCGCTTTCAAACATTCGGTTTACGGACTTCGGTACTATTACCGGTATGTGGGACTTCCCAATCGTGCCGTAAAACTCCCTTCGCTCAAAAAGGACGCTAAACTGCCGGATGTTCTCAATAAAGCTGAACTTAGAAAACTGTTCGTAGCTCCCGCTTTGCTCAAACATCGCATCCTGCTAATGCTTATCTACTCTGCCGGGCTTCGTTCCTCTGAACTGATTAACCTCAAAATTGCAGACATTGACTTCGAACGTAAAGCTATCCATATCCGGCGCAGCAAATACAACAAAGATCGTATTGTGCCACTTTCTGTTTACATGGCTCTCGGGCTTAAAAAGTATCTTGCGCTCGAACAACCGCTTACCTGGCTTTTCAACGGAAAACAGCTTGGTTCACCCTATTCCTCCAAAGCAATAGCCTGGGTTATGAGACAAGCTGTAAATACAGCTGGCATTACCAAGAGTGTAACCGTTCATTCCCTTCGTCATTCGTACGCTACACATCTGATTGAAGATGGATTGAACATTATTACTGTCAAAGATCTGCTGGGACATTCCAAAATAGAAACAACCATGGTTTACCTGCATATAGCGCAATGTCCCCTTATTCAGGCTCATAGTCCGCTGGATACGCTTTACCCGCAGCAAAGATAATGAAACGCTCCAAATTTGAGATAGCCCACGTTATAAAACGTTTCGGGGCTGAGTTTCGTATGCGCTCTCATCCCAATAATTATCAGCTTACTGTGCTCAATGCCCTGCAGCAATGCCGTACGGCTGAGTTGGGAGGACATAAAGACACATGCGATAACCCGGCTTGTGCCCACGAGCATTACAGTTATAATAGTTGCGGCAATCGCCATTGCCCCAAATGTCAGGTAGCACGTCAGATGCTATGGGCTGAAGACCGTATGCGTGATGCGCTCAATGTAAAGCATTTTCACGTGGTATTCACCGTACCCGACCAATTGAATGAAATCTGTTTAGCCGACAGCAGGTTCTTTTATTCATCACTCTTTGCCTGTGCATGGGATACACTGCGTTGTTTTGGTTACTCTCATTACGGAGTCGAAACCGGAGCTATCTGTGTGCTTCACACCTGGGGACAAAACCTGAGTTTGCATCCGCACCTGCATTGCTTAGTTCCTGCGGCTGGTCTCAACATGAGAGGACGAATCAAAGAAATTGGCAACGAAGGGAAATACCTGTATCCGGTGCAGCAAATGAGCACTGTGTTTCAGGGAAAATTGCTCCAAAGATTGAAACAGAACCTCAAAAAACAAAGCCTGCTCACCTTGGATCTTCAGCAGATTATCGACCATTGTTACGCCAAACCATGGGTGATCTACTCGGAACCTGCGTTGGGAAATGCAAAACAAATAGTGGAGTATTTAGCAAAATACACCCACAGGGTAGCCATCAGCAATACACGTATCAAAAATATCGACGAACGTGGAGTTACCTTTTCCTTCAAGGATTACACCCACAATGCCAATCAGAAACTGATGACCCTCACGGGGGTGGAGTTTCTACGTCGCTTTGCCATGAACATCTTGCCACGTGGTTTTGTCAAAATTCGGTATTACGGTATACTCACAAGTACCTTCCGGCAACAGGTAAAATCCCTGAAAAGCAAGCCTGACATTGTTCAACTTACCGAAACTCGTCAGCAACGAATGGTGCGGCTTACAGGTTTTGACTCCTGCAAATGTTCCAAATGCAAAACAGGCAACATGATTGTGCTCGAAATAATGCCTCGAATCCGTTCACCCGATAATGTATTTTACCCCCGAACAAGCTACCAAAACCTCTGATTTGTATCTTCAGCCCCGTTTGGTGCGGGGACGGCCATTGCTATGTCTGGTGATGATCAAAAACCGCTGTTTCTGCTGTATTGTGTAACTGAATTATAAAGTAATTGCTCGATTTTGATGCCCTGAACTGTTCTTCTGTCTGTTATTTCTTTCGCAACATCCCAAAGCGGAATACCAAATCCTGCCGCTTTTCCCATAATACCTTTTTTCTCCAAGCTCATTGATCAGACTCCCTGCAAAAGGGAATACGGTTCAACCGATGCTTCCGTGCTGGGTCGTGCCGACCGCAGGAAGCCTAAGTATTATGGGCTAGGTGTTTGATTTTCATTTAGTTGGTTTTTATTCTTTCTTTGGGTAGTAACTCTCGATACCACTTTTCTAATTTGTCATTTTTGAAAACAAACATATAAAATTCATCATCCTTATAATAGTCTCTATAAGATAATACTTCTATTTTATTGTTTTCTTCTATTCGTTTCTCTGCAATAGTATAGGCACTTCCCAATATTTTAGTAACTTGTTCTTCCGACATGCCTAATTCAAGCTTATTCATGTCAGTGCTTGTCATAATAGCTGCCGAAAAAGTAGCACAAGAAGAAAATATCAATATTACAAAAGCAAAAAGAATAAAATTTTCAGGTTTTTTCATATCCATAATTCATTTGAGTGTTGTTAATATATTTCAGTTGGTCCAATAATTTCAATGCCATTTATATTTTGTTCCAGTCAAAGGGTCTATGTTTTTAAAATCGTTGAAGTTTTTCTGTTTATTGTTTTCCCACCAGTCATAATATGCTTTTGCGGACATTTCATGTGAAATTTCGTCATATACTAAATTAAATCCAGTCGAATCTCTCAAAGCTAGAATGGGGTTTTGAGACGGAAATCTCATTATTAGATATTTGCTGTCAACCGCAACTGCTCTTATAGATTCAATTGTCCACAAAATATACATTCCCAATTTACAATCTAGTTTGTAGAAAGACGAAATGCCATTGATTGGAAAATTCGTTATGATTTGAGTTTCATTCCTGTATTTAAGTAGTGCAGGAATATCGTTGAAAGTAAACGCTGGTAAGTTTATTGAGTCATATTGATTTGCTTTCAATAATTCGACATATCTGTCAACCGTAAGGTTACTAACTTCTTTGTTGTCGTTACAGCTTATTAAACCAACAAAAGCAACAAGTAAAATAAATGTCTTTAATGTTTTCATGATTTTCTTTTAAGTTTAAATTCATATGATTAATGAAAAAGTCAAGTCGTTTTTCTTATTTCAAAACTTCAATAAAGTCAGAATCTTTTTTTTCTACACTTGCCCATAATGGATATTTCGGCGATACTGACCATCTAAATGGTCAAATTCCGGTGATACTGACCATCCCTTAGGTTTTGAATCAAAA
>JAUSNQ010000105.1 GCA_030655595.1 Paludibacter sp. | reverse complement strand
AATAAATCATGGTTTTTACGTTTGTTTAATCAATAGATAAACGACATTAATAGTTTGTATAATAAAAACACAAGAAATAAAATAACAATGAGAAAGATTTCGTTAATATTCATTTCCTTACTCGCAGTCCAAATATCATTTTACGCTCAGGATTCAGAAAATAATCCAATTATTTCTGCAGTTCCGTCACTCACCATTTCTCCAGATGCAAGAGGTGCAGGTATGGGAGATGTAGGTGCCGCAACTTCTGCCGATGTAAATTCTCAATTCTGGAATCCTGCCAAGTACGTTTTTGCCGAAAGTGAAGCCGGATTATCCTTTTCATTCACTCCTTGGTTGAGAAGATTGGTTGACGACATCAATTTAACTTATCTTGCTGGCTACTGGAAATTTGATGAGAGAAGGGCTTTGAGTGCTTCTTTAAGGTATTTCTCCTTGGGTGAAATTATAATGATGGATTATTCAGGTAATCCGCTGAGTCCAGCATACCCTAACGAGTTGGCCTTTGATGTGGCTTACTCACAGAAGCTCTTTGATAACTTTTCAGCTGCCGCTGCTTTGAGATTCATTTATTCTGATTTAAATAATGGAATAAATTCGTCCACTGGTTCTGAAATTTATCCCGGTATTGCTGTTGCTGCAGATGTGGCCATGTATTATAAAACACCAATTCAAATGTACACAGGAGACGGTAATCTTGCATTTGGGTTAAATTTATCTAATATAGGTTCAAAAATATCGTACGATGAAAATGCAACCAGCAGTTTTATTCCTGCAACCATGCGACTTGGAACATCCTTTGATTATCCGATTGATGAATACCAAACTTTGTCATTTAGTGCAGATGCTTATAAAATGTTAGTTCCAACTACCGATTATGAAAAAGTTAGGGACAATCCCGAATATTACAACGAAATGTCATCTCTGCAGGGAATGCTTTCTTCATTCAATGATGCCCCAGGTGGTTTTGCCGAAGAAATGCATGAGATTAGCTGGTCGCTGGGCGCTGAATATATTTACAATAAGCAGTTTGCTGTGCGTGCCGGATATTTTAATGAGCATCAAAGTAAAGGTAATCGGAAATTTTTTACAGCTGGTGCAGGATTTAAGTTAAACGTGTTCCAATTGGATGCATCTTATGTTGTCTCTGTTGCCCAAAATAATCCTTTGGATCAGACGTTGAGGTTTTCATTATCGTTCGACTTGTTTGGTTTGCAAAACCTGATGCGATAAGTAAATTAAATCAATCTGCTTTATAAATTATTAAGAAACTAATCATGAATTTTCGTGTCGGTTTTGGTTACGATGTGCATGTGTTTGCTCCGGAACGCCAATTGTGGCTGGGAGGGGTTAACATTCAGCATACATCGGGACTATTAGGCCACTCCGATGCGGATGTGTTGATTCACGCTCTTTGTGATGCGCTTCTCGGAGCAGCAAATTTACGCGATATTGGTTTCCATTTTCCCGATACCTCATCTGAATATAAAAACATCGACAGCAAGGTTTTATTGAAACAAACCATGCTTTTGCTTCGTTCAAAGGGATATGAATTGGGTAATGCGGATTGCACGGTGTGCGCTGAGGAGCCCAAATTAAACCCACATATACCTGCGATGCAAAATTGTATGGCAGAAGTTATGGCGACACTTCCGAACAATATCTCCATCAAAGCAACCACCTCTGAAAAAGTGGGTTTCGTCGGCAGAAAAGAAGGTATCGCTGCTTATGCGACTGTCCTGATTTATCAAGGGATTAAAAGCTGACTTTCCTCACTAGCTTTATACTGGAATACATAATTCTCTTTCCATTGTTACGCTCTATATTTTCATTTATAAATTCGATAGAAAAGTTATATAGGAAATTGAAAAATCAAGTTAACTTTGCATTTATTACAAACAGTTAATTTATTAATCAAAAAAGATAACATTATGTCAGTATTAGTAGGAAAACAAGCACCAGTTTTCAACACAAAAGCAGTTGTAAATGGAGGAGAAATAGTAGAAAATTTTTCATTGAAACAATATGAAGGAGATAAATACGTCGTATTTTTCTTTTATCCGGCAGACTTCACGTTTGTTTGTCCAACGGAGTTAATCGCTTTTCAGGATAAAATCGAGGAATTTGCATCTCGCAATGTTGCAGTTGTAGGTGCATCAACAGATTCAGAGTTTTCTCATTGGAAATGGTTGCAGACCCCAGCCAATCAGGGTGGAATTCAAGGCGTTAAATATCCAATTATAGTTGATCAAACTTTAGCAATTTCAAAAGCATATGATGTTTTGGCCGGTGAAGAAACGTATGATGAAGAAGGAAATGATGTTTTTGTTGGAGAACCAAAAGCGTACAGAGGTTTATTCTTGATTGACAAATCCGGGGTGGTTCGCCATCAGGTTGTAAATGACATGCCTTTAGGTAGAAGCGTAGACGAAATTATTCGCCTCATTGATGCGCTTCAATTTACTGAAGAGTATGGTGAAGTTTGTCCAGCCAACTGGAAAAAAGGAGATAAAGCATTAAAACCAACGCAAGAAGGAATTTCAACCTATCTGTCAGGTCATTGATAGAAATCAAGGAATATTAAATTTAAGGACTGCAATTTACCAATTGCGGTCTTTTTATTTTTTGCTTAATTGCTTAGATTCTACTTTTATACCTTTTGCGTAGTTTTTTTTAGATTTGTCGAAAATTTTCTTTAAAATAATTGTATTTTTGCGGACGAAACTGTTTGTAAGCTTTTAACCCATTAACTATGTTAGTAAAAACATTTGGAGCTGCCGTGCAAGGTATCAGTGCGACAATTGTCACAATTGAAGTGAATGTAAGTCAGGGTATCCGTTTTTTAATAGTCGGATTACCCGATAATTCAATTAAGGAAAGTCATGAGCGCATCGCTTCAGCACTTTCTTTTTCGGGAAAGCGCTTACCAAGGATGCAAGTGGTTATCAACATGGCTCCAGCGGATATCAGGAAAGAAGGATCAGCCTATGATTTGCCTTTAGCAGTTGCAATCATGGCTGCTTCAAATCAAATCAAAACCGATTTGCTTGAGCAATATGTCGTAATGGGTGAGTTGTCGCTCGATGGTGGCATGAAACCCATCAAAGGAGTTTTGCCCATCGCCATCAAAGCAAGGGAAGCGGGTTACAAAGGATTGGTGATTCCGGTTCAAAACGCAAGGGAAGCTGCTGTTGTCAGAGATATTGATGTTTACGGCGTGCACGACATAACAGAAGTAATAACTTTTTTTAATGGTCAGTCTACTTTGCAGCCGACTAAAGTAGATACTGGTGAATCCTTTTTTAAGAGTTTCAATCATTTTGATTTTGACTTTTCAGACGTGAAAGGTCAGGAGAATGTTAAAAGAGCGTTGGAAGTTGCCGCTGCAGGGTCGCATAACATTATTTTGGTTGGGCCACCTGGAGCGGGAAAGTCCATGATGGCGAAGCGTTTGCCGACAATACTGCCTCCTCTTACGATAGATGAAGCATTAGAGACAACCAAAATTCATTCGGTTGCAGGCAATATCGAAAGTAATACTTCGTTAGTCTCACAACGACCATTCAGAAGCCCTCATCATACTATTTCGGAAATTGCTCTGGTTGGCGGTGGGGCTTACCCGCAACCCGGTGAAATATCTCTGGCCCATAACGGGGTGCTTTTTCTGGATGAATTGCCAGAATTTAAACGGTCGGTGTTGGAGGTGATGAGACAACCTTTAGAGGATAGAAAGATATCCGTTTCAAGAGCGAAGTTCTCGGTTGAATATCCAGCTAGTTTTATGTTGGTAGCATCCATGAATCCTTGTCCCTGTGGCTTTTACAACCATCCTGAGAAGATGTGTGTATGTGCTGGGGGTGTTGTCCAGAAATATTTAAGTCGTATATCCGGACCCTTGTTGGATAGAATCGATATACACATTGAGATTGTGCCTGTTCCTTTTGAAAAATTAGCGGAATCGAGAGAGGCGGAGAAAAGCGAACAGATACGAAACCGGGTCATGAAGGCACGCAATATTCAGGAAATCAGGTTTGAAAATATTGAAGGTGTTTATTGCAATGCACAAATGTCTTCAAAGATGCAACGGATTTTTGCTGTGCCGGATAAAGCAGGATCAGAACTCCTGAAGAATGCAATGAAAAGATTGAACCTTTCTGCAAGAGCATATGACAGAATTTTGAAAGTTTCGCGAACAATTGCCGATTTAGATGAGTCAGAACAAATTCTGTCGTATCATATTGCAGAAGCAATCAATTATAGAAATTTAGACAGAGAGGGTTGGGCAGGATAAGTACGAAAAACAGTAAATTAGAGATATTAATACACATGAAATATTTTCTCATAGCAGGAGAAGCGTCCGGTGATTTACATGCATCGGCTCTGATGCGCGAACTTAAATTAGTTGACACAGAAGCAGAGTTTCGTTTTTTTGGCGGCGATTACATGAAATCAGTCGGAGGAAAACTGATAAAACATATTCGGGAGATGGCATTCATGGGCTTTTGGTCGGTGTTCAGGAATGCGGGTAAAATATTCAAAAATTTTCGTGTCTGTAAACAAGCTATCAAGGACTTTCAACCTGATGTGGTTATTATGATTGACTATCCCGGATTTAATCTTCGGATGGCAAAATATATTCGTAAAAATTTCGGTATTCCCGTTTACTATTATATTTCACCATCAGTTTGGGCATGGAAGTCATATCGAGTCAAGCAAATTAAACGTGATGTGACTCAAATGTTGACGATTATTCCGTTCGAAACAAAGTTCTATGCATCATACGGTTATCAGGTTAATTATGTAGGAAATCCGACTATTGACGCAATTCATGAGTATTTGGATAAATCAGAACATGCAGATTATTTCAAAAAAAAATATTTTTTATCCTCAAAACCCATCATCGCTTTATTGCCGGGTAGCAGAAATCAAGAAATTGCTGCCTGTCTCCCTAAAATGATTGCTGCAGCGAAACAATTTCCTGAATATCAAATTGTTATCTCAGGAGCCCCCGGAAAACATATTGGCTATTATCATGAGTTTTATGAAGATCAAACTTATCCGGTTGTCATGCAGAATGCCTATCAATTGTTGTACCATGCAGATATTGCCATCGTTAATTCAGGAACTGCAACGCTTGAAACTGCTTTAATTGGAACTCCACAAATTGTTGTTTATCATGTGATGTTTGGAAGATTGGGCTATTTGGCTAAAGAGATATTCATCAAATTAAAATATATTTCGCTGGTAAATATTCTTGCAGGGAAACAAGTTGTAAAGGAATATATTGCCCACCTCTTTACAACCGAAAATATAGTTGCTGAAATGAAGCGTATATTACAAGATCAAGTTTATCGCGATGAGATGATTGCTTCTTATAATGAGTTGCGGAAAAGCCTCGGTGATCCGGGCACAGCAAAAAGAGCGGCAGAATTTATTTTTAATCACCAGAGATCCAAATAAATGAGAGAACTTTATTGTCTTACGAAATCGAAATTTTCCATATTGTTTTTTTTTGCCGTCAGTTTTGTTTTGAATGCACAAGATGAAAGATCGCAGATTCCTCCTTTGCTCCAGAAGTCTTATTTCGAAGTCAATCTGGGTTATATCAACTATCCTTTTAATGCAGATCAACTTGAGTCGGGATTTCAATTGAATGGCGTAACAGTACCACCTGTCGCTGTAAGAATTGTCTTGTGGGGGTATGATTTTAATGATTATCTGGCTGCTCAAGTAACATATATGCGTCCTGTTGCCTGGGTGAAGTATGCCTATAAGACGCAATCCGGAGATCCGCAAGAGCATTTGGGGTCGGTATGGACCAATGTTGGAGGGTTTACTTTAAAAGGGAAACTGCCGCTGGGTGACAAGTTCTCATTATATGGTGAAGGTGGATTAGGCATTATTACGCGTGCTGGATTTAAGGATGATACAGTTACAGTAGTGAAAGATGCTAATTTTGCGACATTTCTTTTTGGTGCGGGTTTGAAATATCATATCAACAAGAAATGGGCTTTGCAATTGATTGGCAACTATTCTCCTGCTTCCGAAAAGTGGAATCAGCCTCAGACAACATTTTTGGGAACAGGGTTCTCGTATAATTTTATTCCTTATACCGATAAACAAATCCAGAGAACAGCCAGCGAGGGCATGATTCATCCCAAACAGTGGTTTCAGATTGGTTATACCAGTAATGTGCTCGGTTATGGTGTGAATGATTTTGTCTCGAACAAGTATTTTCCGGTTTTCTGGGGCGGCATGGCACATGTAAAACAAGGTTTTTCGTTGAACTATCAACGCAATGTTTTTCACAGTGCTAAATTCTTTGCAATAGACTGGGGAGTGAATGCATCTATCTGGCAAACTACTGGCATGCATGGTGACTCAACATATGACAAAGAACAGTTTTTTACATTTTCAATCTTTCCGGTTTTTCGATTAAATTTCCTGCAAACCAAAATGTTTGATGCCTATTTCTATTATACTGTAGCTGCTCCGACTTTTATTTCAAGAAAAATTATCGACAAGTATGATACTGGAGAGAAATTCACCTTTATGGATAATATGGGTGCAGGGATTTTCTTTGGAGAAGACAGAAAATATAATGCAGAATTCAAAATCGGACATTATTCCAATGGGAATATATTTCCTTCAAATGATGCGGTAAAAGTGCCTTTGTCGTTGAATCTTGGATATGCGTTTTAATTATTTGCAGATGCGATTGATTATTTTTACATAAGACATGCAAGTGCAATGCTGTTGAATTTGGTGGCGGAACTATCGCTTCGGGAGGTTAAAACAACCGGTTTGTCAGTCCCAAATAACATGCCTCCCATCTCTGCGTGAGCAAAGGATACCATGCTTTTATAAAAAATATTGGCGGATTCGAAGTTCGGAAAAATCAATATGTCTGCATCGCCGGGTATTGGAGTCGAAATATTTTTGATTTTTCCAAGTTTTGCGTCTAATGCGAGAAATAAATCCAGGGGACCTGCTACGATGGCATCCCCGAATTCTCCGGTTTCATAAAGCTCGAGAATTTTCTTGTAATCCAGCATGAAACTGAGTTTAGTATTCATTTTCTCGGTTCCGTGCAGTAACGCAACCTTCGGTTTTTGAATTCCAAAAGTTTTTGCAGCGGCAATTGCGTAGTGAATCATGGCAGTTCTTTGCCTGAGATTCGGAGCAGGAATGACTGCGGGGTCGGTAATGAAAATTAGTTTTGGATAGTTTGGGATTTCTATTGCTGCAATAAATGTCACGACATTCCGAAATGGCACTAATCCGGTTTCTTTGTTAAGGATGGCGTGAAGAATGATGTCTGTATTCACAAGCCCCTTCATCAGAATATCTGCTGAATCTGTTCTGACCATCTCAACAGCCATGGTTGATGCTTCACATAAATCATTACAGGCAATGAATTTGAAATCAGGATACTGATTAATTAAATTCAAATCGTAATCTTTTGGATTCCCAATGATAATTGCCGAGATGATACCTGATTTTGTGGCTTTGAGTAGGGCTTCAATGGTTTGAGAATCAGCAGGATTAACTGCAACCAATCGCTTTCTGACACTGATGCTCTGCAAATGTGCTGTGAGCTCTGAAAATGACCTGATAGCAAGCATATATTATTGTTTGTGAAATTTTACAAATATATAGTTTTTTATCCGCTAAAAAGAATATTCTTTGTATCTTTGAACGTTTTTTAATTAAAAATTCAGTTGAAATCCATACAGTCCCATTACTTTTTCTTTTTTGGGATAAAAATAATTTTACAAGAAAATGAACAGATTCAAATTGCTTAACAATGTTTTTGGATGGCTGGCATTTGCCATTGCTGCAGCTACTTATCTTTCAACCATGGAGCCGACAGCAAGTTTCTGGGATTGTGGGGAGTTTATTTCTTCTGCTTATAAATTAGATGTTGGTCACCCGCCAGGTGCACCTTTTTTTATGCTGACCGGCAGGTTCTTTTCGCTTTTTGCTTCTGATCCTTCTCAAGTTGCTTTGATGGTGAATTCTTTATCTGCTTTTGCAAGTGCTTTTACCATTTTGTTCCTTTTTTGGACGATTACCCATTTAGCACGTAAAATTATTGCTAAAAGCGAAGAAGAATATACTTTCGCTAATATATTCGGAATTTTAGGTGCCGGTATGGTGGGTGCTTTGGCCTATACTTTTTCTGATACTTTTTGGTTTTCAGCGGTTGAAGGTGAAGTGTATGCTTATTCATCTTTTTTCAC
>JAUSNQ010000094.1 GCA_030655595.1 Paludibacter sp. | reverse complement strand
ACTGAAATACAGGGAATCTCATTGCATTGAGGCAATAGGCGGTAGTGACAGAGTACATTTAGAGGGTATTGTAGTTGCTGATTCAAAGTATTTCGCTGTACGCCTGATCGGAAGATTTAACACTGTTAAATGGGTGAAGGTTGTAGGTGGATGGACCTATAACTGTGATGGTATAGCGGCTTTTGAAGGATCCAATGTTTCTAATTGTTTTATTTGGGCAAATGATGTTGCCATTAAAATTTACAGGAATGACATCACCTGGTCGGATATAGTTGTCTGGCAATTGAATAATGGCGGTGTTATCCAGATGTCGTGGGGCGGGTCAAATTCCACCAACGTGAAAGTTAGCAGAGTTGATGTGCTTCGCGCTGAATGGAACAAACCCGGATTCAACAGGGCATTGCTTAATTGTGTCGGGAATCGTTACCAAACACCCGGTGTATATGGTCTGCAAAAAAACTGGTTGATTGAGGATGTCGTCACTGAGACTGCTATTCCGGTTGTTTTCAATATTACACCTGATAGCTTTACTCAAAACCACATTCAGGGTTTAACAATGAAGAACTGGAATGTTAAAATGAATATGAATACAGAATATGAGAACGCTATTATCGGTAATGATCCAGCAAGCTATTTCAGTGGTTTTATGTTTGATAATGTTGTTTTCAATGATGTAAAATTGGATAGTGTTAATTGGCTTACGGAGACAAAAATGAAGGTCGCAAATCTTTTAGATCCTATATTCAAATAAATTGAATTAAATGCTGATGATAAAAGTATATAAATATAGTGTGTTTTTGTTGATGGGTCTTACTGTTCCATTAGGAAATTGCTTTGGTAAAGTTGTATCAAATCAAAGTGTCTATTACATCAATTCAATAACCGGTGATGACCATGCGGATGGATTATCATCAACTGCAGCATGGCGCACGATTGAAAAGATTCAAGGGACAACGCTTTTTCCGGGAGATACCGTCAAATTTATGAGAGGTTCAGCATTCGATGTGCCGTTTTTTATATATGACTCAGGAACAGTAGATAATCCAATTGTTGTAACGGACTGTGGTGATCAAGCTCTGCCTGCACCAGCTTTCACAAATAAAACTTTCGTGCAGGATAATTTTGGGAATTGTATTAGAATAAAAGGGAGTTATGTGATTGTTGAAAATTTGTATTTTCATGAAACAACGGTTTATATTGATGGAAATTATCTGAGTGATGGTGGCTGGCCGATTTGGGAAATGGGGGCTGTCTACATCGACAAAGGAGCCAAACATTGCATAGTACGCAACAATGAGTTATTCGACTGCCCGGTAGGAATAAAAAGTTATGGCGAGCATGCTTTGATTACGAATAATTACATTCATGACTGCAGCAGGGTATTGAAAGAATGGACATGGGGCCCGATAGGAATTTGGTTTGGGGGTGATTATCAAGAGGCTTCTTATAACAGGATATTTAATTATCGTGCTGAAGATTCGAAAATTGCCTGGGGATCGGGAGTTGGCGGTGGTGCTGATGGTGGTGCATTTGAAATTGATGATGCCCGTTACCCGAAATCAAACATCAGTATTCATCATAATTACACCCGCGATTGTCAGGGATTTCTGGAAGTTACATGGACAGATGTATTACAAAACCCGAACTATGAGAATTTCAAAATCCATCATAATATTTCAGATGATTATCAGGCATTTACTGCGATATGGCGAGGAAAAAACTTTGAGATTGACCATAATACCATCGTTCGTCGAAAAGTAAATTCAAATGATTGGGGCGTGTTTAACATTACTGGTACCAATACCTACAATAAAATCAGAAATAATATCATTGTAACAGAAAGCAATATACAAATTTTTAATAATGGAATTAAAAATGTGTCCAAGCCCAATAATATCATTGAAAATAATTTATACTATGCTGCTACAGGTACTATTAAATTAGGAACTGAAGGTCCTGGTATAGCTTTGGTGCAGGGTAATCCGCTTTTCGAGAATTATAACAGATTGGAATTTGCAAGTGATTTTTTCATCACTCAAGGCAGTCCGGCTATTGATAAGGGAAAAAATTTAGCTTATGCTTACGACTTCGTGAATAACACGATACCTCAGGGAGACTCTCCCGACATCGGTGCGTATGAGTATGCTGCAGTTTCATCAGTTCACAAACACAACGTAACCTTGTCGACAATCTACAGAAATGCTGATACAATTGTCATCAACAATCAGGAAAACCATAAACAAGCTACAATTTATAATTTGTTGGGCGTATTAATAAAGAAAATTGATCTGGTACAAGGAAAAAATTTTATCCATGTTCTTGACCAGTTTCCCTGTCTTGTTAGTTTAGAAAACGGAGTGAAAACAATAATAACTAATTAAAATTAATAAAAAAAAATCTATATGATGAAGCAATTATTAACCATTTTATTCGTAAGTGTGTGCTTATTTTCGAGTTGTGCAGTCAATCCAGATTCTAAAAGATTGCCCGAAAACAAAGAAATATCTTTAGAGGTTCTGAAAGATAAAATAAAAGGCGGATGGGCTGGTCAGACCATCGGTGTGACTTATGGCGGTCCTACTGAGTTTAAATTCAACGGTACCATGATTCAGGATTATGTGCCGATTCCATGGTACGATGGCTATCTAAAAAAGACCATGGTAGAGATTCCGGGTTTGTACGATGATGTTTATATGGATTTGACTTTTGTTGAAGTTTTTGAAAGGCTGGGACTTGATGCGCCTGTTGATTCATTTGCCCATGCTTTTGCCCATGCAGAATATAAATTGTGGCATGCAAATCAGGCAGCGCGATACAATATATTAAACGGAATGAAAGCTCCCGAAAGTGGACATTGGCTCAACAACCCTCATGCTGATGATATTGATTATCAAATTGAAGCTGATTTTGCAGGGCTGATGAGTCCGGGTATGCCCAATGCTGCATCTGAGATCAGTGATAAAATCGGTCACATCATGAACTATGGTGATGGTTGGTATGGTGGTGTGTACGTGGGCGCTTTGTATTCATTGGCTTTTGTTTCTGATGATATCCACTTTGTTGTGAATGAAGCTTTAAAAACTATACCTCAAGAAAGCGATTACTACAAATGTATGCAAGATGTGATTCAATGGCACAAACAATATCCGAATGATTGGGAAAAGACATGGTTTGAATTAGAAAAGAAATGGACTTCAGAAATTGGTTGCCCGGATGGAGTCTTTACTTCTTTCAATATCAATGCTAAAATTAATTCTGCTTATGTTTTGCTGGGTTTACTTTATGGAGAAGGAGATTATGGCAAAACAATGGATATTTCAACCCGTGCAGGTCAGGATTCAGATTGCAATCCTTCTACTGCAGCCGGTATCTTAGGTACCATGATCGGTTACAGCAATATTCCTGAATATTGGAAGATGGGATTGACGGAAATTGAAGATATGGATTTCAAATACACCAACATGTCGTTAAACAGGGTTTACGAGGTTGGATATAAACATGCCTTGGCCATGATCGAAAGAAACGGTGGAAAAATTTCGGATACCAAAGCAACGATTAAAGTACAAGTTCCTGAGCCTGTTCGATATGAAAAAAGTTTTAAAAACACGTATCCCATTGAGCTGGTTGATGTCAGGAAGAATATAGCGAAAGAACTTGAATTTGAATTTGAAGGAACCGGTTTCGTATTGAGAGGTTCAGCAAACAAGGTTGACAGGAATGCTGAAGAAGCAGTGCTGGAAGCAACGCTATATATCAATGGTGAAAAGATTGAAGTTGCGAAGTTGCCCACTGAATTTACAACCCGGAAGCCTGAATTGTTCTGGAAATACAACCTTCCTAAAGGAAAACATAAGGTAAAAATTGTTGCCAATAAGGTTCCAAAGGGTTATTACATCAGGGCCATCAACTATTTGATATATTCAGATGCTCCTGTCAATCATTTACATTAAGGAATTATTTATATACTGTTAACACAATCTATCTAATAATCAATCATGAATAAAATAATTAATACCGCACTTTTATGTTTGTCTGTTTTGTCTGTTAAAGCAGATAAAAAACCAAATGTCATTGTCATTCTTTCAGATGATCAGGGTTATGGAGATTTCTCTTGTCACGGTAATCCTATTCTTAAAACACCTGCTTTGGACAGATTTCATGACCAAAGTGTAAGATTTAGCAATTTTCATGTGGCACCGTTTTCAACGCCTACCAGAGGACAAATGATGACCGGTCTCGATGCCATGCACAACAAGGCAAGTGCAGTTCTTTCGGGATCTTGTATGATGAGAAGAGATATTATTACGATGCCGGAGGTATTTGCTCAGAATGGTTACAAGACTGCTATTTTTGGCAAAT
>JAUSNQ010000088.1 GCA_030655595.1 Paludibacter sp. | reverse complement strand
CTTTGCCTACCAATCCCCAAACTGAAAATTGGGTTTTTGGAATTGTATTTATGCTTTTTATTTTTTTGGTTTTCTCCATAAATCGATCTTATAGTTGGATTGTAGATGCCATTAAAAACATCACCAAGGTTCGCACAAGATCAAGTATTTTCAGCAAAACAACCGTTGATGAATACCAATCACGATTTTTATTAACGGTTTTCTCAGTTGGTGTAATCACTTTATATCTTTATCTATCTATAAACACTTCAGATACCATAACCCTCTCTAAATATCTGCTGCTTTTTTTAATTGGATTGTTTTTCTTGTTGATAAAAGAATATGTTTCAAAGTTAATCGGATATGTATTTATCGATCCAGAGCTCTATAAAGCCGGTAAAGAAAATTATTACAATACGCTTTCCTTTTTAGGATTTCTACTGTTTCCACTTTTAGTTTTAAAAATATACTTTCACGATGGGATGAATGTGAAAATCTTTGATCAAACTGCGTTAATTTTATCTGTTTCAGCACTGTTTTTTATTATAGTCAAATATTTTCAGATTTTTTTCCAAAAATTATTAGATTTCTTTCACATAATGTTGTATCTTTGCACTCTCGAAATTTTGCCTCTGATTATCATGTATCAGTTGTACAAATGGATCGTAAAGGAATTTTAATTAAAAATTATTAAGTCTTGAAAATTAAGAAGATACTGGTTTCTCAGCCTCAACCTACGGGAGACAAGTCCCCCTATTTTGACATCAGCGAGAAATATAATGTAAAGATTGAATTTCGTCCTTTTATAAAAGTTGAACCGCTATCTGCGAAGGAATTTCGTATGCAACGGATATCAATTTTAGATTATACTGCTATTATTTTCAATGCAAAACAAGGAATAGATCATTTCTTCAGTATTTGTGATGAAATGAGAATTACAATTCCGGAGGGAATGAAGTACTTCTGTACTTCTGAGTCGGTTGCAGTATATTTACAACACTACATCCATTATCGTAAGAGAAAAGTGTTTTACGGGGCAACTGGTAAAATGTCTGATTTAGTAACAGTATTAAACAAACATACCACTGAAAAATACTTATTCGTAACGCCTGAAATATTAAACGAGGACATTATTGCTGCACTGGACAGCTCAAAAATAACCTACAACAAGGCTATTATGTACAGAACCGTGAGCAATGAATTTAATAACAAAGAGGAATTCAATTATGATATGATGCTGTTCTTCAGCCCACTTGGAGTACAATCATTATTTAAAAATTTCCCGGATTTTAAACAAGGTGAAATACAAATCGGGAGTTTCGGTTCTACCACAGCAGCAGCTGTAAAAGAATCAGGTTTGAGGTTGGATTTAGAAGCTCCAACACCTCAATACCCTTCCATGACTATGGCATTGGATGCTTTCTTGAAAGATTATTTCAAGAAGCTGAAAAAATAAATCCAAGCAGTCTGAGTAGATTCAACTGAATTCCTAAAAAATAAAAAAATCCCAGAGGTAACGAAAAAAATCGTACTTTTGGGATTGTTTTTTACAACAAACATCATTAACAATGCAATATTTGAATAGTTTTCCAAAAAAAGAAAAGTTGTGTGGAGAAATTCGCATCGGAAAATTATTTGCTGAAGGAAATGCTTTTCTTGCACACCCTTTACGCATTGTTTACAAACTCTCAGAGGAAAATACTGATTCTCCGCTTAAAATTTTGATTAGCGTTCCCAAGAAAAAAATTAAAAAAGCGGTCAACAGAAACAGAATCAAAAGATTGATACGAGAAGCTTACCGACTTAATAAAACAACGTTTATAGAAGAAGTAACGAAATACCTGCAATTTCTGCAAGAATATGAGAATAGAACGCAAGTCTTATTTATTGCCATTACTTACATCTCCGAAAAGGAAGCTAATTTTAGTGAGATTGAAAAAAAAATTAAATTTGCATTATCAAAAATTCTATCAAATTTAAAATCATAATAGATGAAAAGACTTAAAAATTTCATCCGTCACCTTTTTTTAATTCCTGTATATATATATAAATACTCAATCTCTCCATTGAAACACCCAAGTTGCAGATATACACCAACTTGCTCACAATATACCATCGAAGCAATCATGAAGCATGGCATACTAAAGGGAGGATGGCTTTCGGTTAAAAGAATCTTCAGTTGTCATCCCTGGGGTGGTAGCGGATACGATCCGGTTCCATAAAATTCATGAAAAATTCGAGAAAAATTTGCTTAACTTGTTGGAAGTATTACCTTTGTGTTGGATAATCAACTGATTACAAGCAAAATCATGAAGAAAGCAATGCGATATATTATCTTTCTTCCGTTCTCCATGCTTTACGGAATTGTAACTTCAGTGCGTAACTGGCTTTACGATATTGGGTTATTTGCAACCAAAGAAAAAAAGACAGCTATCATATCTGTAGGCAATTTGACGATTGGAGGGACAGGAAAGACACCCCATGTAGAATTTATCATAACTGAGTTGCAATCACTTTTTCGGGTTGCCATGTTAAGCCGTGGATACAAACGCAAAACGAAGGGTTTTGTCTTGGCTGATAAAAATGCCAACTCAAATCAAATCGGTGATGAACCATTTCAGATACACCAAAAATTCCAAAACATTCCTGTAGCAGTCTGCGAAAATAGGAGTATCGGAATTGATCGGCTTATAGAAATACACCCTAATCTAGATGCCATCATATTAGATGATGCGTTTCAGCACAGAAAAATCAGATCAGGTTTATTGATTTTGCTGACGGATTTCAACAGATTACATACACGCGACAGCATTTTACCCGGTGGAAATTTACGAGAATCGGCCAAAGGCAGTAAACGGGCTGATATCATCATTGTAACAAAATGCCCGTTGGAAATAAGACCGATAGATATGCGTGTAATCGAACATGAAGTTAAACCCAGCATCTATCACCAAGTCTATTTTTCGGCGTATGTTTATGACGAACCTCTACCCTTATTCATAAAATATGCAGACGAACAGTGGCTGTTTAAAAAAATAAAGAAAAAAAATGCCGCTGTACTTCTGATAACAGGAATTGTCTCGCCTGCAATGATTAGCAACCATTTGAGTGCATATACAGAAAAAATAGAAAGCATCCATTTCAATGATCACCATGAATTTACAAAAAAAGATTTATTCTTTATTGAGAAAAAATTTCAGGAATTTAACTCACCGGATAAACTCATCCTTGTCACTGAGAAAGATGCAGCGAGGTTAATAAAAAATAAAGACATTCCAAATTCACTAAAATATCATATCTTTGTCTTGCCCATCCGGGTAAAGATATTGAATAACAAAGAAAACTCACTGATAAAAAGAATTACAGATTATGTTGCAGAAAATACAGGAAACCGCTGATTATTTAAAGAAAACAATCCAAACCAATCCAAAAATAGGTATCATTCTTGGTACAGGACTCGGAAATCTTGTCACACAACTTACAGATAAATTGGAAATTCCTTACGAAAAGATACCAAACTTTCCGATTTCAACGGTCGAAGGTCATAGTGGAAAGCTCATCTTCGGCAAATTAGGCGATACTGATGTCTTGGCCATGCAAGGACGATTTCATTACTACGAAGGTTACGACATGAAAGAAGTGACTTTTCCGGTCAGGGTAATGAAAGCGATAGGCATAGAGACCTTACTGGTATCAAATGCTTCAGGAGGAGTGAATCCTGATTTTGAGATTGGAGATTTAATGATAATCTCCGACCATATCAATTTATTTCCGGAACACCCATTGAAGGGCAAAAATTTCAATGAACTTGGAACCAGATTTCCTGATATGAGTGAAGCATACTCCAATGAACTTATTGCAAAAGCCAAAGCCATTGCTCTAAAAAACAACATCAAGGTGGTGGAAGGCGTATATGTTGGAACTACCGGTCCGACTTTCGAAACACCAGCCGAGTACAAATACTTCAGAATCATCGGAGGAGATACTGTTGGCATGAGCACCGTTCCTGAAGTTATCGTGGCCAATCACGCAGGCATGCAAGTCTTCGGAATCTCAATCATCACTGATCTTGGCGTGCCGGGTAAAATCGTTGAAGTTACGCACGAAGAAGTTCAGGAAATTGGAAATCAAGTACAGCCGTTGATGACGCAAATTATGAAGGAATTGGTGAGAAGTATTTAATGCTTCTACAAATAACCAAATCCCCCTTTATCAAATATATTAACTTGATAAAGGGGGATTGATATTAATCTTTTTCTGCAATAAAAAACTACCTAAAAACAATTTCATAAGGCATCCTGGCCTGTACGCCATTTAAATGCTCATATTGCTTTACCTGCTGAATTATTTGATAATATTCTCCAAATTGAGACTTTAAGATTTTAGTTTCAACATCTTCTGTCAAACTTTTCATAAGTTTTGTTGCGAAATCTTCCTTCTCGGGGAGTTCTCTTACCTGATATGTTGTAAGATCAGCCTTTTCGGCGGCTATGCGAATTGCTTCATCCAATCCTCCAATCACATCAACCAAACCGATTTTTAGCGCATCCTCACCAGTCCACACACGACCCTCAGCAATTAATTTGATTTCATCAATCGTTTTATCTCTTCCATCCGCACAGCGTTTGACAAAAAGCTCATACCCATTGTTAATATAGTTTTGCATTAAAACCCTTTCTTCGGGACGAAAAGCTCTGTTTACCGAAATAGCATCACTCATTTTATTCGTTTTCACGCCATCGTAGTTAAATCCTAACTTTTTGTTCAATCCGTCAATATTCGGAATTAAACCAAAAATACCGATAGAACCAGTTATTGTGTTGGGTTGTGCCACGATTGAATCTGCCATACAAGCAATGTAGTAACCACCGGAGGCTGCATAATCACCCATCGACACAATCAATGGCTTTTCCTTTTTGAGATTGGTAAGCGCACGCCAAATTTGTTCTGAACCATAAGCACTACCTCCGGGAGAACTAACTCTGAGGACAACTGCTTTCACATTTTTGTCTTTTGCAGCTTTATCAATCGTTTTAACGAGCTTTTCGGAAATGATACCTTCGTTACTTCCCCCATCAATTGCCCCAACGGCATAAACAACTGCAATCTTGTCTTTTGAAAACTTTTTGTTGTCCGGAACTTTGGTAAGCGCCTTATGTTTTACTAACTTATAATCTTTTCTGTATGATTTCAAAATACTATCTACTTCATCCACATAAACCAATGAATCCACCAATTGATAAGCAGCCAGCTTTTCGACAGGCTGAAAAAGCATCATTTCATCGGCATAGGCGTTTAATTGATCCGGAGTGATTTTCCTGCTCTCAGCAATACCATCAACAACAGTTTTCCAAATAGATGAAATATATACATTAACCTGTTCACGATTGGCATCACTCATTTTGGTGTTGATATAGGGTTCAACTGCAGATTTATAAGTTCCGACTTTAACAACCTGCATATCAATTCCCAGTTTATCTAAAGTGTTTTTCAAAAACAGCACTTCTGCTGATAAACCTTTTAACTCTATCATTCCTGATGGATTTAGCAACAATTTATCTGCTACAGATGCTAAATAATAATTGCTTTGTGCATATACATCGGCATAAGCAATGATAAATTTTCCCGACGATTTGAAATCAAGCAGTGCGTCCCTGATTTCCTTCATGGAAGCAAAACCACCTGAAAGAACGCCACCTTTAAGATAGATTCCAACAATACTCGAATCGTTTTTTGCTTTCTCAATATTAGACAGGACATCATCCAATCCCAACACTTTGGATGGAGTCTGACCAAATGCCTCTTCAAAAATCGCGGAAAAAGGGTCGTCTTGCGAACGATCGACCAACTGACCGGACAACTCCAATTCATAAACCGAATTGGGTTTTAACTTTGTGGGCTTCTCGCCCGAAGAGGCAATTGCACCTAAAATACCAAACATGATGATAGTACCTATCACGGAAGCTAAAAAAACTCCGACAATGGTTGCGAGTGTAAATTTTAAAAACTGTTTCATTAGAATTATTATTTAGATTTGAGTACAAAAGAAATCAAATAAATTGAATTATTATAAAGAAATCATAAGTTTCTTTCAAAATTCTATTTAAAATATCTTTTCGTAAAAATTGACGATATGTATTGTAAATTCATTTTATTAGCTTTATTTTGCATCCCAAATTGTATTAAATACAAAATCACTCTGAACGATGAAACAAATAATCTCTCTTTTAGTTTTATGTATAGCTATTTTGCTGTCAAATACACATCTCCATGCAATTCCCGCATATCCTTATCCTGTTATAATTTCACAACCTGACGGAACTTCAGTGACAGTACAACTGCACGGTGACGAATCAAGAAAAATCAGAACAACGGTCGATGGTTACGTAATTAAAATGAATGACCATGGTTTCTATGCTTATGCCATCTTAGATGAAAACAATAAATTGGTAGCCGGAGAAAAAAGTGCAAGAGATCCGGAAAAAAGATCGGCAGAAGATCAGGTTTATTTAAAAAAAGCAAAAAAGATTCAAGATATTATCACAGAGGAAGCGCCAAGACGATCAAAAATCAAACGGATTGCTGCTGAGTCCTATTCAACAGGATTTCCAAAAACCGGATCGCCCAAGTCTTTGGTCATCATGGTCAATTTTTCTGATGTAAGTTTTGTGGTTCCAAATGCTCAGGATGCTTTTAGTCGCTTGTTGAATCAGGAGAATTACAGCGATAACGGTGGAACAGGTTCTGCTAAAGATTATTTCAGAGCGGCAAGTTACGGACAGTTTAGTCCTCAATTCGACGTGGTTGGCCCGTATACCCTACCCAATACCATGGCGTATTACGGAGCAAACGATGCAAGCGATAATGATGTAAAACCAGCATATATGGTAGTTGATGCTTGTAGCATTGCCAACAACGATGTCGATTTTACCCAATATGATGCCGACGGAGATGGTTATATTGATAATGTTTTTATTTACTATGCCGGTCACAATGAAGCTGAATGGGGTCCCGAAAATTCTATCTGGCCTCATCGGTGGGCAGTACAGCCTGGCTATAATTATTCAACAAATCCAAATTTAGTAAAATTTGATGGAAAGATAGTTTATGATTATGCATGCACCTCTGAGTTAAGAGGAAGTACCGGAACTAATATGTGCGGGATAGGTACATTTACCCATGAATTCGGACATGTAATCGGGATGCCGGACTATTATCACACGACAACGACAGAGGATAAAAACACATTGAATAACTGGAGCATCATGGATGCAGGAGGATATTTGAATTCAGGTCGCACTCCTCCGACCTACTCTGCGTACGATCGGTTTTACTTAGGCTGGTTATCTCCCGAAGAAATTAAAACTCCTTCAGATAGAAGTTTATATCCTATTTCGCAATCCAAAGTTCCCGTGGAATCAACGGCAAAGCAAGCCTATCTGCTTTCAGCAACTACCCACAACTTAAATGGAGGGAATCCTTCACCAAAAGAATTTTACATCATGGAATACCGCAAGAAAACAGGATGGGATACTTATTTGCCTGCTGAAGGATTGTTGTTCTGGCACATCGATTATGATCAAACTGCTTGGGATAATAATACCCCCAATAATTATACCGGCACAACACAAACCGCATCCAGTCACATGCGTGTATATTTGCAACCTTTGAGCGGTTATTCAACAACACCGGGCACTGCCTTTACAAGCGGCTCTTTCAATCCGCTGACCTGGTCGGGTAGCACTTTGAACCGTGAAATTACAAGTATTACCAAAACAAATGACAGCATCAATTTTAAAATTATGGGAGGTACTTATGTTGATCCAGGCACATTGCCCATAATCAAAGTGGGGTTAATCAATGAATTATTGCAATTTGTTTCAACAAAAACAGGTAGCTCAAGTTTCAAACAGTTAAAAATCAAGACAACTGATTTAAGTGGACATTTGAGTGTTATTTTAAGTGGGACACACGCAAGTTTATTTTCAGTTTCAACACCTACCATTTCAATGGGTGATGCAAACTCGGAAACCGGAGCAGATTTGAATGTCACATACAGCCCAAATGCAACAGGTTCACATACGGCTGTCTTAACCATATCGGGTGGCGGACTGAATCCTGAGAAAGTAATAGAATTAAACGGAGAATCAACAGAATAAATGCCTACAGTTTTTGACCAAATGCCAAATCGCCTGCATCTCCCAATCCTGGAACGATGTAAGAATGGGGATCAAGCTCAGGGTCAATGGCAGCCGTCCAAACTGTTGTTTTGGTATCAGGTAAGTGCTTCTTGATAAAATCGATGGCTTGCTGACTGGATATGACTGATGCTACATGGATATGAGCGGGTGTTCCTTTCGTTTTCAACGCTCCATAAGCCAATTCCATAGAGCCTCCGGTAGCAAGCATGGGATCGGTAATAATCAATGTCTTTCCTGTTAATTCAGGGGATGCAATGTATTCGATAAAAATCTCAAATTTCAATGCATCTTTGTATTTTCGGTAAGCCGAAACAAAAGCATTTTCTGCCTGATCGAAATAATTCAGAAATCCTTGATGAAATGGTAATCCTGCCCTGAGTATTGTTGAAATGACAATTGGCTCTGTCATCACATTGACCGAGGCTGTTCCCAAAGGAGTCTGCACATCTTCCGAAGTATATTGAAGCGACTTGCTGATTTCATAAGCCATAATCTCGCCTATTCTTTCAAGATTGCGTCTAAAGCGCATCGAATCTTGCTGAATTTCAACAGATCTAATCTCTTTGATGTACTGATTTAAAACCGAGTTATTATCTGATAAATTGATTATTTCCATAAAACTATTTAATATGAGAAGCTTTTAATCCTTTAATTACTGCATTGGTAAAGCCATTGGCTTCCATTTCATTTAATCCTTTGATGGTAATTCCACCCGGTGTTGTTACTTTATCGATTTCTATTTCGGGATGCGAATTGTTGGATTCAACCAAATCGATGGCACCTCGCAGGGTTTGCAGGACTACTTCTTTTGCTGTTTGAGCAGGTATTCCCATTTCAACGCCACCTTCCATGGCTGCCCGGATGTATCTAAATGCATAAGCAATGCCACAAGACGATAGCGACATGAATGCATTTAGTTGTGATTCCGGGACAACGAAGACTTTTCCGAGCTCCGAAAATATTTTTTCTATCAATGCTTCCTGACTTTTATCTGCCTGAAAGGAAGAGATGGTTGAAACACTCTGCAATACATCAATTGCTGTATTGGGGATAACACGGAATAGGGTTGCATCGTCGCTGAACAGTTCTGCTAAAACTTTAAAATCAACTCCTGCAGCAACAGATACAATCATTTGCTTTTTATAATTGATTTTTTTTCTGATTTCATCAGCAATTTTCTCGACAAGCCATGGCTTTACAGCAAGTATAATGATGTCGCTTCCTTCAATAATTTCTATGTTGGATGTGCTTGTCGTAATTTCAGGTGTAAAGGCTTTTAATGATTGTAAATTTTGTTCTCCGATATCGCTTACCCGAATATTCGATTTTGCTACCAAAGAACCTGATGCCAATCCCCTGACGATAGCCCCACCCATATTTCCGGCACCAATAACCGCTATTTTTAATGTTGATGTTTCCATTGCTGATATTTTAGTAACGCAAAGATAAATAAAACTTTCTGAAAAGCTAAAGATTAAACCTCAAGCCGGTAACAATCCCCCAGGATCTGACTTGCGATTTGTTTAAATCCGTTAATCTCCAAACCGACTGCAAAGAGAAAATGCGAAATATATTGGTAATTCCAAAACCTATTTCCATATAGGGTTTCTTAAATTCTCCAATACTCGATGGGAAATCCAGGATTTGGGTATGTTTCGGATTTAACCCTCCATACACACATTTAAAAGTCACCAATTCCCTTAAATTGAGTTGTCGGATGCCGGGAATTTGATTGAATATTATACCATTCAAAATCCATTCGTGATGCATGGCAATGTACTTATCATAAGCATATTCCATGTAATTCATGAGGTTGTAATGATATTGCTTATACAACCTGGTTTCGCTGCCGGCGGGAATTGACAGTAAATTGTACGGAACAGTACCGAATATGAATCCTGCATCAAAGTTATAGTTCCACTGTCCGAAATCAAACAACACGTTTTGCTTGAACTTACCACTCACTTTTCCATACAATTGTTCGTTTCCTTGCAAGATGGTTCTACCTCCTTCTAAAGTCAAATAAAAAATCGGATTGTTATTTGGTATATAAATTCTTTCTAGATGATCTTCGTACGTTCGTTCATTGTTTGAAAAGCGGGTATTTAATGTTAATGATTCATGTGTCATATTTTGAATATCAAAACCCCCTTTCATAAAAGGAAGTACATCGTTTCCTGCGTAATTATTTTTCCTCAGGTAGATACTGCTTTCTATATCCGAATTCCAATCATGAGATAATGAAGCATAAAATTCCTTTCTCAGATTTATTTTTCCAGCAGACCGAAAAGCGAAAAAGGTATTCGCGACATCTTCATCTCCCGAAAGCAACGGATTTTCGCGCAAGAAATAATCATGATAATTATAATCAATCCTGCGCAAATCATCGGTGTAACCGGCACTCAATACTGTCTTTTTAGCTAATGGCAACCTATAAGATGCATAAGCCGAATATTTATGTTTGCGATCGCGTAACCCATAACCCCAATAACCCCCCACAGCAAAATTCTTCCACAGCAATTCGTTTGTTCTCAAGGGCACACTTAAACGAAGTCCTTCAATATCTGTTAATCGAGCCAACTGATACACTTTTCCGATATCAATTTTACCTGCTTGGATATAACCGGTAATCACCGCATCAGCAAGCCACCTCGCCGTTTTCATCAAGGGCAAATCATTCATTTCTGCCAATTTAAGCTCCATTTCCTCTTTGGTGAATTCGGACCCGGCGAATTTTTGATCAAACACAATCACAGCGTCGTTTGGCGAAGAGTATATTTTTCTTTCTCTGTAAATCACAGGGGATAGATTCCTGCTACCTGCCAACACCTGATACG
>JAUSNQ010000081.1 GCA_030655595.1 Paludibacter sp. | reverse complement strand
AATTTGCTTTCAGATTCAATCGAAAGCTATCAACATATAGAGGAAAGTTGTTTTACAGGCTTGTGCAACAGGCTGTTGATACATCTCCAAAACCATTTAAAGAACTAATAAAAGAAGCTTGACCGAAAGGGATAAGCAGTTCATAATATTATTATTTAAGGGGTATAGTGAGGATTCTTCTAGTTTCTAAAAGTTGACGAAATTACTGATTTTTTTATTTATGCAATAATTTTTCAAAAGAAATTGACAAATCAAACAAAAAACATATTTTTGTTGCCGAGTGAAGTGCAAAAACCTGCAATAAGCCAAACAGGCTGTCACTCAGCAAGCTGTTTCACTCTTTCATCACCATTTTCATCCCATTCGTCAAAATAATAGTTACAATCAATATTTTCAGTAGTATTTTTGTATCAACTTCAATAATAAAAAAAGATGAAAAACAAAATTCTTAAAACTATGCTATATTTTCTAAGTGCTATAGCTCTGCTTATTGTTCTTACTATGATAACACTTTGGATTAAAAGCCCTGGCGTTTCAGAAATGATAACCGATGCTGATGGTAACATTGTGGAAAGCAGTATTTCTGTGATTGAGCAAGTAACGCTCGGCGGACAAGAGCAGTACATCATTATTCGGGGAGTTGACAAATCCAAACCCATTATGCTGTTCCTGCATGGCGGTCCCGGAAGTCCGGAGGCTGCTTTTATAAAACATTTCAACCCTGATATTGAGCATGATTACGTGATGGTTTACTGGGAGCAAAGAGGAGCAGGGAAGTCATTTTCAAAATGCATTCCCCCCGAGAGTATGAGCCTGCGGCAGCTGATTTCCGACACCCATGAGCTAAGCGAGTATCTTGTAAATCGTTTTAATCGTGAAAAGATATTCTTGATAGGGCATTCATGGGGTTCTTTACTGGGAATTCTAACTGCTTACCAGAACCCGGAACTCTACCATGCCTACTTTGGCATTGGTCAGGTATCTCACCAATTTAAGGGCGAGCAAATTTCCTGCAATTGGGCTTTAGACCAAGCGGTTGAGCGAAACGACACCAAAGCCATTAAAACGCTCAAAAACCTCAATTTTCCCGACTCCACTGCCGGTATTGATAAATGGATGAAATACCTGATGATGGAAAGGAGATTTGTAAACCGTTACGGAGGTGGCACAACAAGAGAAATAACGGGCATGTGGCCGCTGGTAAAATTAGTGCTGAATTCGGAAATCTATACTTTCAGTGAAAAGATGAATTTCATGAATTCCAGCATGTTTTCTTTGAAAAGTATGTGGCTTGATGTTATAAACACGAACCTCTTCAATGAGATTGATAGTATGAAGGTGCCTGTTTACATGTTTCATGGAAAATACGATTACACAACGCCCTATCCTTTGGCAAATGATTTTTATCAACAGCTGAAAGCACCTCAAAAAGGGTTCTTCTTATTTGAAAACTCAGCACATAGCCCCATTATGGAAGAACCGGAAGAGTTCAATGTTATACTGCGCAGGTTAACTGACAAATTCTAGGATGAATCAAATTTTTTTAATAATGAATATTTTTAAGCAAAAACACAGCTACCCTTGTCACATTTGCATGCTAATTTTCATCTATATGTATAGCAATTAAATTCTGTTACATTATTTCAAAATTCTATTCTTCCCCAGAAAAAAGTCAGCCGTATGAGAAAGTTAGTAATTCCTTTTATAGCATTGTTTGTAATGCTGTTGTCTTCGTGCGAAGACCGAGTTTCCGAAACCATTACCTACACAATCAATGAGCCGGTATTTATGCCTACCGCGACTTTCAGAAGTTCTGTTAAGGTCAGTCAGCAAGTCCATGAAATTACCGGTTACGGTAAAATTAGCTATTACAATGGTTACCTGTATATGTCAGAGCCGGGCAAAGGCATTCACATCATCAACAATCAAGATCCTGCAAATCCTCAAATCATAGGCTATATTGAACTTTTGGGAAATGCCGATTTGTCGATTCGCAACAACTTGCTGTATGCCGATTCTTACATTGATTTGGTCTGGTTTGATGTGAGTAATCCTGCTCAACCTGTACTGAAAGGGCGTTTGGAAAATGTTTTTCCAGAAGCGATAACGATTATCAATAATGGTTTTGGAATTGATTATTCCATGTCGTATGGCGATGACAAGCCGGATGGGGTGATTGTTGGTTGGAGGGAAGTTGTTCGTACAGAGCCGGTTGATGAGTATTACGGTAACGGTTCCTTTTGGAGATGGGGTTGGATGCGGGGTGATGTTTTTGCTTCATCAGAAAAAAACTTTGATTCATCTTTCTCAGGAAATAGCATCAATGGTTCTATGTCGCGGTTTTCTATCTACCTGGATTATTTGTATGTGGTCATCAACAATCAGATGGCGATCTTTAATTTATCAACAACAGACCCAACCAAAGTCGCCGAGAATATTTACATAGGCTGGAATGTGGAAACCATTTTCAGTTACAAAGATCACATGTTTATGGGAACGCCTACCGGTATGTTGGTATATTCGGTAGAAGATCCTGTTAATCCGGTGTATAAATCATCCATCATACATGCTTTCGGTTGCGATCCTGTTGTCGTGGAAAATGATATTGCATATGTGACGGTCAGATCGGGGAATGAATGCGGTCAGAACACCAATGAATTGATTGTCATCGACGTAAGTAATACTTCTAAACCTAAAAAATTAGTTTCCTATACCATGACGGGGCCAAAAGGACTGGGCATCGACAACAAAACACTTTTTGTGTGCGATGATGGTTTGAAGGTGTATAACGCCACCAATCCGCTGACGATTATGGGGAATGAACTGGCGCACTACGAAGGCATGGATGGTTTTGATGTGATTCCTTTTAACAATGTGCTCATGATGATAGCTGAAGATGGCATTTATCAATATGATTATTCGGATATTCATGATATCAAAGAAATAAGTCGCTTGCTTATTAATCAAGCGCAGGAGTAAATTATTATTTTGATATAGGTGCTTTAATCGCCCAACAATTTCCGGTTTTTTTGGCTGAAAGCCAATAATAACTCAGCCCAATGGCAACGCCTTGGGTTAGGTTCAGTTTTTTTTTGTATTTTTGCCCCCAAATTCTGAATCCGGAAAGTATGAAACATATTCAAATCATCAACGGCCCCAACCTCAATTTGTTGGGAAAACGAGAGCCATCTGTTTATGGCAATCAGACTTTTGAAGCCTATTTAGAGACACTTCAAAGCAGATATCCGCAGCTTACCCTATCTTATTATCAATCAAATGTAGAGGGCGAACTTGTAAATCAACTGCAAGAAGTTGGTTTTGAGGCTGATGGAATCATCATGAATGCGGGAGCCTATACGCATACCTCCATCGCCATTGCCGATGCAATTCGTGCTATTTCAACGCCGGTAGTTGAAGTTCATATTTCAAATGTTTATCAAAGAGAGAATTATCGACATCATTCATTTTTGTCGGAAGTGTGTAAAGGTTGTATCGTTGGTTTTGGTTTAGACTCCTACCGACTTGCAATCGAATCATTTATATAAAAAAACATGTCAAAGTCAACAAAAATTGTAGCCACCATCAGCGACAAACGCTGTGATGTGGATTTTATACGTGAAATGTATATTGAGGGAATGAACGTTGTTCGGATGAATTCAGCGCATCTTGAAAGAGAAGGTTTCCTGAAAATCATCAACAATGTACGAGCAGTGAGCAATCACATTGCATTGCTGATGGATACCAAAGGACCTGAGGTTCGTACCACCATTGCCGAGGACGATAATATTGAAATTCTGGCCGGTGATATCATCAGGGTCAAAGGAGATCCCACTCAGATTTCTACTAAAGGGTGCCTTTACGTTAACTATCCCCATTTTGTGCGCGATTTACACGTGGGAGATGATATCTTAATCGATGACGGTGAAATTGATCTCAAAGTGGAGGCGAAAGAAAATGGCTACCTGCTTTGTAAAGCTTTGAACGATGGCTCGCTGGGCAGTCGCAAAAGTGTGAATGTCCCGGGTGTGCGCATCAACCTGCCTTCGTTAACAGAACGTGATAAGAAAAATATACTTTTTGCCATTGAGATGGATCTCGATTTTATTGCACATTCATTTGTGCGTAACAGACAGGATCTCCTGGATATACAGAAAATTTTAGATGAGCATAACAGCCCTATTAAGATCATATCAAAAATTGAAAATCAGGAAGGTGTAGATAACATTGATGAAATTTTGGAGCATACCCACGGTGTGATGATTGCACGAGGTGATTTGGGTATTGAAGTCGCACAGGAAAAAATTCCGGGTATTCAACGCAGGTTGATACGCAAATGTGTGCAGGCAAGGAAACCGGTAATCGTTGCAACCCAAATGTTGCATTCCATGATTAAAAATCCTCGTCCCACCCGTGCCGAAGTCACCGACATTGCGAATGCCATTTATTACCGTACCGATGCTTTGATGTTAAGCGGCGAGACTGCTTATGGCAAATATCCGGTTGAGTCAGTACGCACCATGGCAAGTATTGCCAAAGAAGCCGAAGTGACCAAAATGGCTGAAAACGATATTCCGATTGAAATCAGCACGCATGACCTGACTTCATTTCTTTGTAATGCTGCGGTCGAAACCAATACTAAATTAGGCACCAAGGCAATTATCACCGATACCTACAGCGGTCGTACTGCCCGATTTTTAGCAGCCTATCGTGGCATGGTGCCTGTGATAGCCATTTGCTACCACGAACGTTCAACCCGCGAGTTGGCGCTTTCTTATGGAGTGATCCCGATTTATAAAGAAGGAACAGGAAATACCCAGCAATACTTCATTGAATCTTTGCAACAACTTTTGGAAAGCGGATGGGTGGAAAGAGAAAGCTTGGTGTGTTACCTCAGTGGAAGTTTCGGAGAAGGTTTCGGTACCACTTTTCTTGAGGTGAATAATGTGGATAAGATACTTGCATCGCGCGAAAAGTACTTGTTGCCAAATTTTGAATAAGCTTTCTTCTGCTTTCTTAACGGTTTTTATTCTTTAAATCTTAAACTTTTATCCTTTGGATTTGTCTATACTACCGTTATGCATAAATTTTAAACAAAACGTATGAACAAAATATTTTTTTCTTTATTGCTTTCTTTTTTCATCTTGCCTGTTTTTGCTTTACAAACCATCCGGGGTAAAATTATTGACGGAACAACCAACCAACCACTCGACTTTGTAAATATTGCTTTGTTGAAAGAAGCTGATTCGGCACCTGCAACCGGTGTGGTTTCCGACGAGAAAGGTGATTTTGAATTGCCACGTGTTCCCAATGGGAAATATACGTTGAGGGTAAGTTTTGTTGGCTACAACACCATTGAGTTGCCTTTGAGAGTGACTGATAAAGAGCTGAATATGGGATTAATCAAACTGTTGGAAGACAGCAAATCTCTTTCAGAAGTAGAGGTAATCGGTCAGGGTACACAAATGCGTTTTGAAATAGATAAGAAAGTATTCTCTGTCGATCAGAATATCGCTTCAGCAGGAGGTTCTGCAACAGAAGTGTTGCAGAATATTCCTTCCATAGATGTAGATAATGAAGGCAATGTGTCATTGAGAAACAACTCGAGTGTAGAAGTCTGGATCAATGGAAAGCCATCAGGTTTAACAGTTGAAAATCGTGCGCAGATATTGCAACAAATGCCGGCCGAGAGTATTGAGTCGATCGAAATTATGACCAATCCTTCCGCCAAATTCAATCCCGAAGGCACATCGGGTATCATCAATTTGGTGATGAAGAAAAATCGCAGGGGAGGGTATTATGGCAGTGCTTCGTTGGGTACAGTTTGGTCGCAAGGTTCAAATCCAGGCATATCTTCGGGCTTAAATTACAATTACAGCAGTGGCAAGTTCGATGCGTACATCAACCTCGGTTACCGGGCCATGAATTTTGCCGGCGGTGGCTGGTCGAATCGGTATTTCTTGAATGGTACTGATACAACAAGTCTCTTGCGTCAGGATAACAACAGACTGTTTGGCTATAGCGGATTATTTACCCGCGCAGGCATAGATTTTAGAATTAACGATAAAAACTCAATTGGATTATCCGGATTTGGAATGCTTGGTACAGGTGGTGGTAACAACAACACCAACTATGTGCTGACTAATTATCTGAATCCGCTGGGCTCAAAAGATTACAACAGATATAACGTCAGCGATGGAGGTCGTCCGGGGATGAATGTGAGCTTGGATTATAAATTAGAAATTGATAAAAAAGGTTCGAACCTCATGTCAAGTTTGTCCTATTCAACTCACAATCGCTATAGCGATGAAACCTATTTGCAAAGAGAAAATGCCAACAACGACACGACTTCTTATCTTTTGCAAACCAACCAAGGTCAAAGTGAAGAGATACAATTCAAATTGGACTATACCCAAAAGTTTACCGAAAACGATCGTTTGGAGGCAGGCTGGCAAAGTACCTTGCAGGATAGATTTGGTCCCAATTCGGGAAAAAATTTATTAACCAATCAACCCATTTATGAATATTATAATGAGTTTAAATATGCAGAACAGATTCATGCAACATACCTGACCTATGGCACTCGAATCAACAAATTAAGCTTACAGGGCGGATTGAGGGCAGAGTATTACTGGCGACATCCAATCAATACCGTGATGGATGCCAACGGTAACTTGCAAACAAACGATTATAACAGCAAAGGACAAATTCAACTTTTTCCCAGTTTCTTTGCATCATATTCTTTGCCTGATAACAATGAACTTCAGTTCAACGCAAGCCGGCGAATCAGTCGCCCCAGAGGTAGAAACTTAAACCCTTTCCGTGATTATTCAGACTCAACGAATATTTCCTATGGAAATCTGGAGTTGTTGCCCGAATACACAACCGTGATGGAACTCAATTACCTCAAAACATGGGATAAACATTCCTTATCCTCAACGATTTATCATCGGTTTACAGATGATGTGATTCAGCGGGTGAGCTACGTAAACGGACCTGTCATGGAAAATACATACATGAATGTTACAAAATCGCAAAGTTCCGGGTTTGAGTTTGTCATCAAAAATAATTTGTTTAAGATATTAAATCTGACTTCTTCTTTGAATTTGTATTATAACAAATTGGATTCATCTGCATATACAAATCCATATAATCAATCAATCGTAACTGTACCGGGTCAGGAAAACTTTACCTGGAGCGGACGAGTTATCGGTAATGTTATTTTAGGCAAGAACACTTTCGGACAAATTACCGGTCAGTATTCAGCACCACGCCTGATTGCTCAGGGTCGTGAGACAGCCAGTTACTCCATCGACCTGGGACTGAGACAGTCATTATTAAACAGAAATCTGAGTTTGAATTTCATGGTACGTGACGTGTTTGATACCCGCCGAAGAAGCTCTGTAACTTGGGGCGAAGGGTTCTATCAGCAATCCGAAAGTTATTTCCATGGCCGCATGTTGGGCTTGACAGCCACCTACAATTTTGGAAATATGAAACCCAGGAAAACCACGCAGCGAAAAGAAAACGGCGGCGGAGGTGATGAAATGGGTGGATTTGGGGAGGATTAAGTAACAATCTGTGTCCCAATGACGATTTCTTTCAAACTGGATAGTAAATCCATAACCTTGAAAGTTAAATATCGTTAAAAATTCATGGCTAAAGTTTTGCTAAACCGATTTAGTTATATATTTGCCCCACGATTCAATTAAAATGGGTAAAGAAAAACGTGTATTACTTAAAGATGTTGCTAATTCAGTAGGTGTCTCAACAACGCTGGTTTCAATAGTACTGAATGGAAAAGCAAAGCAATACCGCATTGCTGACGAGATGGTCGAGAAGGTTATCAAAGTAGCAATGGAGATGAATTATTCTCCCAATTTAATAGCAAGAAACCTCAGAGGAGGTAAAACGCAGTTGATTGGACTGATTGTAACGGATATTTCAAACCCTTTCTATTCGTCGATAGCCAGAATTGTAGAGAATAGGGCTATTGAATTAGGTTACACAGTGATATTTAGCAGTTCAGATGAAGATTTGAATAATACGAAAAGGCTGATTGATGTATTGTTGAACAAGGGTGTTGACGGACTGATTGTTGTCCCATGTGACGGGTCAGAGGATTTAATACAATCCATACACGAGAATAATACACCTTTGGTATTGATTGACCGAAATTTTCCGGGTTCCGATCTCAGTTTTTCTTGTTTGAATAATTACAAGGCAACCGAGTTGACAACCCAACACCTCATTGATCAGGGATATGAGAACATCGCTTTGGTTGGATATAAAACCGGCATGAATCACATCCTGGATCGTATCAGGGGTTATGAAGAAACCATGCAGGCGGCAGGTTTAGGCAAATATATTCAGGTTAAGAAAGTTAATTTGCTGAATACAAATGTAGAAATGACCAATGCGCTGGATGCGCTGGTTAATAAAAAGAAAGTTGAAGCGGTAATTTTTCTGACGAATATGTTGGCTGTGACAGGTCTATACTGTTTAAAAGAAATGCATATTAGTATTCCGGATGATATTGCAGTGATTGGTTTTAATCGAAATGATGTTTTTAATTTGTTTTCATCCACAATCACACATATCCGGCAACCCTTAGAGTTGATTGCAACACAGGCGGTAAATATACTGGTAGATAAGATGAATCATGGTGAGCTTGAAATCAAATCGTTGTCGTTTTCAGAGCCGCAATTGATTATTGGTGATTCAACACCGAAAAAGATAACTATTTGATGTGAAAAACATTTTTTTTAAACTTTTAGCTAAAACGATAAAGCAAAAATAATAATTACTAAAATGAGAAACATATACATTTTACTTTTTGTCGTAATTTGCTCCATGTTGAGTTCGTTTGCTCAACTTACAAATCATGATTCGCGCGTTAAGTATAATAACCCTGGATTAGTTGTTGATTTGGGTGTAGGTTTATGGGGTGCACCTATTCCTGTTGATTATGATAATGATGGATTAATGGATATCATCATGTCGTGTCCTGATACTCCTTTCAAAGGCCTGTTTTATTTCAGAAATATTGGCGATAAAAAAAATCCCCTTTTCGATAAACCCGTGCAACTTTCAGATAAAGCCTATAGAAACATCCAGGCTTCTTACGTTAACGGAAAATTATTTGTAATTACACAAGGAAGAGAATTCGTTGATTTTAAAGAAAACTTATATGCCAAACCAAGAGATATCGAAGTTGATAAAGCCCCCGGTGATGGTTTAACCAAAGTGAGAAGTAACATGTGGAGTTATGTTGACTTTAATTCGGATGGAAATCTGGATGTGATAGTGGGTATTGATGATTGGGGAGAATACGGGTGGGACAATGCATATGATAAGAACGGTAACTGGACAAATGGTCCGCTCAGGGGCTATATGTTGTTCTATGAAAATCAGCAAGGAAAATACATTTTGAAAAATAAGATTTATGCTGGTAAAAAACCGCTTGAGACCTTTGGTGCTCCTGGTGCAAACGTTGCTGACTTTAATGGAAATGGCAAACTTGATATTATTACGGGTGAATTTCTTGATAAATTGACCTGGTTTGAGAATGTCGGATCAAAAAAGAATCCCAAATATGCTGAAGGAAAAACACTTGTGGATGAAAAAGGTGAAATTATCCGTTTGCATGTGCAAATGATTACTCCGGTTGCAGTTGATTTTGATGGTGACGGAAATATTGATTTGCTTGTTGGTGATGAGGATGGAAGAGTTGCTTATCTTAAAAATACAGGCAAAGTAAGAAAAGGTATGCCGGTGTTTAAATCACTTGTCTATCTACAACAAAAAGCGGATAATCTAAAATTTGGTGCGCTGTCAACTCCATTTAGCGTAGATTGGGATGGAGATGGCAATGATGATATTATTGCTGGGAATTCGGCAGGAAATATTGCGTTTATTAAAAATATGGACGGAACTACTTCACCCAAATGGAATGCACCGATATTGTTGAAGGCTCACGGTAAGGATATTCGTATTATGGCAGGGATAAACGGCTCAATTCAGGGGCCGGCCGAGGCAAAATGGGGATATACTACATTAAGTGTAGCCGACTGGGATGGTGATGGAAAAAAAGATATAATCGTCAACTCCATTTTCGGAGAAATCGTGTGGTATAAAAATACCGGTGATTTATTTAATCTTGAAGGTCCGTTTAAAGTAAAAGTCGATTGGAATGCATCCCCGCTTCAACCTGTCTGGAATTGGCGTACTCCGGGTAAAACAGATTTAGTAACACAATGGAGAACAACACCTTATGCCATTGATTGGAATAAAGATGGTTTAATGGACATAGTAATGTTGGATCATGAAGGTTACCTGACTTTTTTTGAAAGATTTACAAAGGACAACGAATTATGGCTCAAACCGGGGAAACGAATCTTCTTTGTTGAAGACATGTCGTCCTATGATCATAACAATAAGATTGTTGGAAAAGTATCAAGTCCGTTACAATTAAATGTAGGGATAGCCGGACGTTCAGGAAGAAGAAAACTTTGCTTGGTTGATTGGAATAATGATGGTAAAATGGATTTGATGGTCAATAGCTTTAATGCATGTTTCTTTGAAAACGTTCGTCAGTCGGGCGATACGACATTCTTTGTCAACAGAGGTGATATTAGCAATTTGAAACTTGCAGGTCATGATACAAGTCCGACACCAGTAGATTGGGATAAAGATGGCATTTTTGATCTTTTGCTGGGAGCCGAAGACGGACATTTTTATTTATTGAAAAACAACATTAAAAAATAATAATATAAGAAAATGGAAAAGAAACTTTGTGGCATAGTTCCACCTCTAATTACTCCACTGTTAGATAACGATAGATTAGATGTACCAGGGCTTGAGCGATTGATTGAACACGTTATTGCTGGAGGTGTACATGGTATTTTTATTTTAGGCACTACAGGTGAAGCACAAAGTCTGAGTTTTGAGTTGCGTGTGGAGATGATTAAACAGACCAGTAAAATATTAAATAAACGACTTCCTTTACTGGTTGGCATTTCTGACACTTCGATTTCCGACAGCGTTCAATTAGGGCAGATTGCACATTCTCATTCTGATGCAGTAGCGTTAGTGTCTGCTCCTCCTTATTATTTTGCTACCGGACAACCCGAACTTACGGAGTTTTATGAACGATTGATACCTCAATTGGAACTGCCAGTTTATTTATACAATATGCCCAGTCATACGAAAGTCTCATTTGCACCATCCACTGTAAAGCGGATAGCTGAAAACAAAAAAGTTATTGGCTTTAAAGACAGTTCGGCTAATGCGGTTTACTTTCATTCGGTTATGTATGAAATGCGAGACAGAGAAGATTTCTCATTATTTGTCGGTCCCGAAGAGATGATGGCGGAAGTAGTGATGATGGGAGCAGATGGTGGAGTTAACGGAGGAGCTAATATATTTCCAAGACTATATGTTGATTTGTATAATGCAGCAACTGCGGGCAATATTGCTGAGGTTAGAAAACTACAAGCTATAGTGATGCAAGTTAGTTCTACGATATACACGGTGGGGAATTATGGTTCGAGTTATATAAAAGGAGTAAAATGCGCACTTTCCACGTTGGGAATATGTAATGACTACATCGCCACACCATTTAATCATTTCGAAGGAGAATCCCGACAAAAGATTGTTGATGCTGTCCATAACTTAAATTTAAAATAAAATGCATTCTTAATTATAATACTTATGAACTTGAAAAAAATCACATTTTTATTGATGTTTAGTATTTCATTTATTTTAAATGCTCAACATCAAATATCCGGGATTGTAAAAGACACCAAAGGTAATCCATTGATAGGAGTGACTGTATTCTCAAAAGAATCGAATTTTGGTACCATTACTAATATTGATGGGAAATTTTCTATTCAGGTAAAAATCAATGAGATTATCAGTTTTACATACATAGGATATGTTCCAACCGAAATTACAATAAAAAACACGGAGACTTTAATTGTTGAGATGTACGAAGATGTCAAGGTGTTGGATGAGGTTGTCGTAATCGGTTATGGCGAGCAGCTTCGAAAAGATATTACAGGTGCGGTGAGTGGAGTTAAAATGGAAGATTTAAATAAAGCTCCTGTAGCTTCATTTGATCAAGCTTTAGCAGGTCGTATTGCAGGAGTACATGTGTCTTCCAATGATGCACAGCCCGGTACTGAAGCTAATATTGTAATTAGAGGTGGAAATTCGTTGACCCAAAGCAACTCGCCTTTATATGTAGTTGATGGTTTCCCTATAGAAGATTATTCCAGTGCCGCTCTTAATCCGGAAGATATAGCATCCATGTCGGTACTCAAAGATGCTTCTGCAACGGCTATCTATGGCTCAAGAGGAGCGAATGGAGTTATTATTATTGAAACAAATCAAGGGAAGATGGGAGACCCGAAAGTTACCTATAATGGATATGCCGGATTTCAGGAAGTAGCAAATACAATAGATTTACTTGATTCCAGAAGTTTTGTCGAATATCAGATTGAAAGGGATCCAGGAATGATAAGTTCATATTTAACAACACCGGGCAGAACTATAGATGATTATAACAGTATTCAAGGTGTTGACTGGCAGGATCTTCTGTTTAGAAAAGCATTTGTTCAAAGCCATTCTGTATCTATTACCGGTGGAACCAATAAAACCAGATATGCTGTATCGGGATCTGTTTTTGAACAAGATGGTGTGATTAAAAATTCAGGGTATAACAGATATCAAGGTAGAGTTTCCCTCAATCAAAACATCAATGATAAAATCAGATTTTCTATCAATACAAGTTTTACAAACGATAAGAATTACGGGGCTATCACATCTGCGCAAGCATCCGGAACACGCGCTTATAGCAGTTATTTGATGTATAGGGTATGGGGTTACAGACCTGTCCATGGCAATCCAAATGCAGATTTGCTAAATGGCCTTTTCGATTCTGAGGATGACGATGAAACAACTCAGATATTGAACCCCATTATTTCAACAGAAAATGAAATCAGGCAGCAAACCAAGAATCAATTAATGTCCAATGCCTATTTGCATTATGAAATAATTAAGGATCTGACTTTGAGAGTTAGAGGTGGAATAAACAGAAGTCTGACTAAGAATGAAAGTTTTAATAATTCTAAAACCTTAAGAGGTTTTCCGTTTTCTACAAATCTTAAAGGGGTAAATGGAGCTTTTAAAGAGTTTGAAATCAATGACTGGGTAAATGAAAACACATTGACATATAGAAAGACACTGAATAATCAGGATCGATTTGATTTGTTAGTAGGTATGACTTTGCAAGGCAGAACAAGAACTGTTTATGGATATGAATCGACCAACATACCAATTGAAGAACTTGGTTTAAGTGCATTGCAACTCGGTGTTCCAACCTCAGTAAATTCTGAAATAAGTCAAAATAAATTGATGTCTTATTTAGGAAGATTCAACTATAATCTAAAATCAAAATACCTTTTTACCGCTTCAGTAAGAGCCGATGGTTCTTCAAAATTTAATTATCAAAATAGATGGGGTTACTTTCCATCCGGAGCGTTTGCATGGCAAATGGATAAAGAAAAGTTTATGAAGCATGTCAATTTTATAACTGACTCAAAGCTTCGAATCAGTTATGGGTTGACAGGTAATAATCGAATTGGAGATTTTTCTCAGTACACTTCACTCAATTTATCGGATTATTATTCGTTCAACAACCAAACTCCGGGTTATGCAGTACTTGTTGAGAATTTAGGAAACGACCACTTGAAGTGGGAAACTACCACCCAATTTGACATAGGATATGATTTAGCACTTTTTAAAGGTCGAGTTGAATTTACGTTTGACTATTATAATAAGATAACAAGCGATTTATTATTGTATTCAAATCTTCCTCTAAGTTCAGGTGTAAATAATGTTTATAAGAATATTGGTAAAATGCAAAACAATGGTGTTGAGTTCACTTTGAACACCACCAATATTAAAACGAAGAATTTTAGCTATCAAAGTGAAATCAATATTAGCTTTAATAGAAATAAGGTGTTGGAACTCGCCGACAATCAGGACAATATATTATCTTCTGTAAGTTGGACAGGAGATTTTAATAATTCCTTTTTATATGTAGCTAAAATTGGAGGTCCCGCCGCCGCTTTTTACGGTGTTGTTTGGGATGGTGTGTATCAGTATGAAGATTTTAATGAATTACCCAACGGCAGTTATAGCTTGAAAAATAATATTACCTCCAATGGTGCCGACAGATCGGTTATTCGACCAGGTGACATTAAGTATGTTGATCAAAACGGGGATGGTATTGTCAACGATAAGGATATGGTCGTAATTGGTAGTGCATTACCTATTCATACAGGCGGTTTTAATAATAACTTTAGGTACAAGAATTTCGGATTGAATGCATTCTTCCAATGGAGTTATGGCAATGATGTTTTTAATGCCAATCGCATTATTTTTGAGGGAAACTTCACCAACAGAGTGAATTTAAATCAATATGCAACCTATGCGGATAGGTGGACGCCTGAGAATCCAAGTAATACCTACTTTAGGGCAGGTGGTCAGGGACCGACAGGTATATATTCTTCCCGAACGATTGAAGATGGTTCTTTTATTAGGCTAAAAACATTACAATTTTCGTATAACCTTCCAAAATCATTACTCCGTAAATTAATGATTAATAGCATAGAATTGTATGTTGCCGGACAGGACTTGTTTACCTTAACAAATTATTCCGGTCTTGATCCTGAAGTTTCCGTTCGACATTCGACACTGACTCCGGGCTTTGATTATTCTTCTTATGGTAGAAATCGAACGATTACTTTTGGAGTAAAAGCAAATCTGTAATTGACAAAAACAAACTTAAAAAATCAACAATATGAAATATGCAAAATTATTAGTTCTTGCCGCTTGTATATTAATATTTACATCGTGTGATAAATTCTTAGATGTAAATCCTACTGTTTATATAATTAGTACTGATAAATACTATGCGACAGAAGAACAACTGGAAACTGCTCTCAGAGGTGTATATGCTACATTAGCAGATGATGGTTTGTATGCAAACTACATGCTGGGTCGTATGGGACTAGAAGCTGATGAAGGTTATGGTGCATATTCTCCAGATAGAGGGGGAGTGGGCTATTATACGGTATCACAGGCAGACGTTAAGGTTCTAACTTATTGGAAGGCACTTTATTCCGGAATCAATCTGGCAAATTTACTGTTGGTCAATATCGATAATCCTGAGATGAGTGATGCTAAAAGAAATAATATCAGAGGTCAGGCACTCTTTTTACGTGCATATTACTACTTCATGTTAGTTAATAAGTTTGGTGATGTGCCTTTGGTGCTTGAACCTACAACATCTGCAAATGTGTCGGACTTACAAGTTCCGAGAACTTCAATGAGAACGGTTTATGAGAAGATTATTGAAGATATGACTACCGCTGAGGGGCTTGTAGCTGGGATTGAATCGGTGGAGTCATCCGGAAGAGTCAGTAAATCAGTTGTTCAAGGGATTTTGGCAAGGGTTTGTTTACACATGGCAGGAAGGCCGTTAAACGATGTCAGTAAATATGCCGATGCTGCCAGTTGGGCAAATAAGGTAATCATTAGCGGGAAACATGAATTAAATACTTCTTTTGAACAGGTGTTTATTAATTATGCCAGAAATGTGTATGATAAAAAAGAGAGTATTTGGGAGGTGGAATTCTGGGGAAATGGACAAGGTGTTTACAGTACAACCGGGGGTATGGTTGGAAGAAATAACGGTATTGTTAATACCTTGGATGACAATGTAGGATATTCTCTTGGAATAATAAATGCTACTACCTGGTTATATCAACTTTACAGGCCTACAGATAAACGTAGAGACTGGTCGATTGCACCATATTATTTTTCTGGAAATCCTGCTCAAAAAGTGTATTGGGCAAGTTCTGGAACAATATTTCAAAGAGATTGCGGTAAATATCGTAGAGAGTATGAAGATTTAACTCCTAAGAGTCAGACACGTACACCGATGAATTTTCCATTACTCCGTTATTCAGATGTGTTGTTGATGTATGCAGAGGCTATGAATGAGCAAAATGGTGCACCGACCACAGAAGCATATCTTGCAATTAATCAGGTTCGGCGTCGTGGATTGGGATTACCAATTGACCAAAGTAGTAGTGTTGTTGATTTATCAAATCAATCATATACTGATTTCAAGAATGAAATAATGGATGAAAGAGCCAGAGAATTGTGCTTCGAAGCTTTGCGTAAAAATGATTTGATACGCTGGGGGATTTTTCATTCCAGAATGAAAACTATCTTATTGGAAGTTCCGTCGGGTACAACAGTTTATGCTACATCAGCATTGCAAATTTATACCAATGCATCGCCACGTGATACGATATGGCCGATTCCGGCATATGAGTTAGGAGTGAACAAGAATTTAGTTCAAAATCTAGGCTGGTAGTTGTTAATTACTAAAATTATTAAGAAATGAAGAATCTAAATATAGTATTTGTTATTGCGCTATTGCTTTTTGTGAATTCATGTGAATTAGACAATCAGGTTGATATGCCGGATTTTGATGTGACCGTAGATGCTGTTACATACCAAGTAGGAGACACAGTGTCATTTAATTTTAAGGGTAATCCTGATATTATATCATTTTATTCCGGTGAAGTTTTTAATAATTATAATTTTAAGGATGGAAGAGAACTGCTGGCAGATATCTCAGTGCGGTTTCAATCACAAATCTTAGATGGGGCGCAGGATGATCAATTCTTTGTTGTCGTTTCAACAGACTTCAACGGAGTATATGTCGTAGATTCTGTTAAGGCCGCAACATGGACCGATATCACCTCCAGATTCAAAATTGCAACACATGCTGATAATCGTCAGTATGTATCATCGGGTGATGTAGATATAACTGATTTGCTGTCAGAAGATGGCAGTCCGCTATATTTTGGATTTCACTACATCAACAGACCAAATACTGCCTATGGCAGGTATAATCTCTGGCGATTTTCCGGATTCAACATGTCGGCTGTAACTGACTTAGCTACCCAAACCGTTATTGATCAAGGAACAGCAGGCTGGAAAATTGTACAAGAGGGTGAATGGGAATCGGGAAGAGTAACAGTTGCAACTTCCAATTTCACTTTTAGGGGAAATGTCACCAATAAAGAAGTGCATCAAGAGGCTTGGGGTATTAGTCTCCCCTTGTATATTGATAAAAAAACAGATTTTGGGCCTGATCGAGCTACTCCATTGAAATCATTTTCTGAACCAAGTCTTGAACTGTATAATTATGTATATACCCAGCCGGGTACTTATGAAGTAGTTTTTATTGCAGCAAACAGCAATGTGTATGGACGTAAAGAAATTGTTAAACGACTCAATATCGAGATTATTCCATAATTTTCGTTTTTTAAAAGTGAAGTTTGATGAATGTTAATATTTCGTACTTGTTTTAATGAAAGATAGAAGTTTGTATATATACAGAATCTTGCTGGTAGTTTGTGCTTTAATTACTAATCAGCTGACTGCGCAGGTAGCTTTTCCCGGAAAGGTAATAGCTTCTAGCCCCGATCCTGTGACGCTATTTCATGCATCGCCCAGTATCGTTATTCTACCAAATGGAATTTACATCGCTAGTCACGATTGGGGAGGAACAAATTCTAGTGGCATTTTTACATCAATATATACGTCGTCAGATCAAGGACAGAACTGGGAATTCATTTCAGTAATTAATAATCTCAGATGGGCAAATCTTTTTTATCACAATAATGCACTTTATATAATGGGAGTTGCAAATGGGATGGGTGATATCTGTATCCGACGTTCTACCGATAATGGAACAACATGGACAATTGCATCCGGTGCAACAACCGGACTCCTTGTTGCGGGTCGTTTTCACACAGCTCCAACACCAACTGTGGTTCATAACGGAAGAATCTGGAGAGCCTTTGAAGAAAGCCCTGATTCGGCAAATGAACGTGATTTCTATACGTTTGTGCTTTCAGCTCCTGTGAATTCAGATTTGCTGCAGGCATCAAATTGGACAAGAAGCAGTAAAGTAGGATTTAATTCAACTTGGGTCAATGCCGATAGTCCGGAATGGTGCGAAGGCAATATTGTGGTAACTCCTGAAGGAAAAATTGTCAATATTTTACGGATGAAGACAGATCAGGCAGTCAATGGAACTTTGGAAATGCAAGGTTACGCATCAGCAATTCCCCGCTATGAAGTAGCTGCCATGATTAAGATTTCTGATGATGGCATTACAGCATCATTTAATCCATCAACAGACTTTGTTCATTTTCCCGGTGCTTCAACAAAATTCACTATCAGGTACGACGCTGTTTCAAAAAAATATTGGTCAATTGTCAATAAAATTTCAACAGTTGTGTCGGGTTGGAGTAATGGTTCTAGTAATGGTCCATGGAACCAACGCAATGTGATTATTCTGTCTTCATCATCCGACCTGAAAAATTGGGAGGAGCGGTACAAATTAATCAGGTGGAATGAAGGGAATATCATTACCAGAAGAGAAACATTCGGCTTTCAGTATGTCGACTGGCAATTTGAAAATAACGATATTGTAGCTGTAATGCGTACGTCGTGGTATGGTCATGATTGGCATAATGCCAATCTTTTAACATTTCATCGACTGGCTGATTTTCGGAATTTAAAAATGGAGGATTCACCTGCAGATATTGGTTATCTGACAACAAGTCCTCCGGCAATACTTTCATGGCAGTTTTCCTCATCAACAGGGAATGAAAACAATTATAACGCTACTTATAATCATCCAAGTATAAATGTTTCAAGTTTAGTTCGAGGGGCAGGACTCTCTCCTGTAGTGTATACTCGTTCATACAGCGCAACTTCCTCAAGTGTACATAATTCTTTCGACATGGCTGTTGCACAGGATCAGTACTTTGAGTTTAATATTCAAGCTAAAGAAGGTTTTGTGGTTTCTCTGTCAACCATCGATGCAAAACTTGCTAAAAACTCTGAAGGTCCAAGATCGTATATTTGGATGTACAATAAGAATGATTCTGATTTTCAACAGATAGGCTCAGGAGCAGTTTTTGGTCAGGTATTAGATGATGGAGCTGTGCAAACAACCATACATCTTGAAAGTTACAGGGATTTGCAAAATTTATCGGCAACTGATGTGGTGAAATTACGGATGTATGTGTGGGGAGCTTCAACAAATATGGGACGAATATCTTTCGGACGATACAATTCCGGAATTACTACTCCAAGCTTGGCTATCGGAGGTGTAATTCAAACGAAAACTTTTACAACGCCAATATTAGCTTGGGATTTTGCAAGTTATTATTCGGCTAATGGAAGTGTCCGTTCAACGATTAAGCATGAAAACATCCATGATGCGTACTTATCAAGAGGAGCAGGATTCGTAAACGCAGGTCTTACCGGCGCTTATAATTCAAATACTACTGCTGAAAGAACACAGTCAGAAGCCTTGAACAGTGATGCATGTTTTTATTTTAACGTACAAGCGAAGGAAGGTTACAAACTATCATTACATAATTTATCGGTCAGATTAAGAAGAAACAATACGGGTGTAACTGCTTTCAGATGGTATTACCAGTTGAATGGAGGAGCTTTAGTTGCAATCGGCAATACCAATTCACCATTTTTGAATAAGATAAACACTGGTGTTGACCAACCAGCCATCAATCTGGCAGGAATAACTGACTTGCAAAATTTAACATCAAGTGATGTTGTCAGTTTCCGGTTGTACGGTTGGGGAGCCTTGACATCAACAGGTGGATTCGCCATAGGTCAATATGTTGGAAATAATTGCTTGGCTATTGAAGGTGAATTAATTAAGGACATTACCTCAAACGAGTTTCCTCAAAAAGATGTAATTAGGTTCATCGTAACCGAAAAGAGCGTTGATGTATATGCTGAAAAACAATTTGAAGGAGAACTTTCTCTTCAGATATATGATTTGACAGGAAGATTGGTGGTAAATCAGATGCGTGAATCACAAATTGATATGTCTCCTCTCAGTTTTCCGGTCAAATTACCAAAAGGGGCATATATTGTTTCATTGAGTAATGAAAACAATAAAATATTCCGAGAAAAAATAATTCAAAATAAATAGAAACCACATGATGATGAAGAAGCTAAATAACAATAAAAATGTTCATAGTATCATTTTAGTGCTACTACTTAACATAAGTGCTACAGTTGCTCAGGTATCTTTTCCTGGAAAGGTGATAGATCAAAGCCCAGATCCTGTGACCATGTTCCTGGGTTCACCGAGTATTGTCATTCTGTCAGACGGGACTTACATTGCAAGCTATGATTCAGGTGGAGCAAATGCAAATGGAATTTTCACTGTAATATATAAGTCTGCAGATAAAGGTAAAACATGGGAACTGACCACTGTGTTGAAGGATATAAGATGGGCGAATCTGTTTTATCACAATGATGCTTTGTATATAATGGGTGTAAAAAACGGTATGGGAGATGTCCATATCCGGCGCTCAACTGATAAAGGAAAAAAATGGTCACAACCAACAGATGCAACTAACGGAGTATTGCTGAAAGGATATTTCCATACCGGTCCAACTCCGACTGTCGTTCACAATGGTCGTGTCTGGAGAGCTTTTGAAGAGAGTTACGACCTAAAAGACAAACGTAAGTTTAATGCATTTGTGATGTCAGCTCCTGCTCATTCGGACTTGCTAAATGCTTCGAATTGGACACGCACCAATAATGTGAAATTTGATGAAGACTGGGTCAATGCGGATAGTCCGGAATGGTGCGAAGGAAATGTAGTAGTAACCCCAGATGGAAAAATCGTTGATTTTTTGCGAATGAAGACTGACCAGCCTGTAAATGGAACGCTTGAAATGGAAGGCTATGCGGCAGGAATTCCTCGTTACGAGGTGGCAGCTATGATCAATATTTCGGATGATGGTAAGACTGCAACTTTCGATCCTGCAACTAACTTTGTTCATTTTCCGGGTGCTTCCACAAAATTTACAATCAGGTATGATCCAGAATCAAAAAAATACTGGTCGATAGTCAACAAAATTACAACAGTTAAATCAGGTTGGGGTAATGGCTCAAGTGATGGCCCCTGGAATCAACGAAATGTTGTTGTTTTGTCATCGTCAAGTGACCTTAGGAACTGGGAAGTACACTATAAGATGCTCAGGTGGAATGAAGGTGACGTCATCACGCGTAGAACGCCCTTTGGTTTTCAATATGTCGACTGGCAGTTCGAAGGGAATGATATTGTTGCAGTGATGCGTACATCGTGGTATGGACATGATTGGCATAATGCAAATATGTTAACTTTCCATCGACTGGCTGATTTCCGCAATTTGAAAATGGAAGATTCACCTGCAGATATTGGACATCTGACCAAAGCTCCACCAGCTATACTTTCTTGGGAATTTTCGACAGCAAATGGTAATGAGGGTAGTTCGAATGCTTCGTACACACATCCTGATCTGAAAGTGTCGGTTTTAGGTCGAGGCGAAGGTCTGTTGCCTGCCAAATTCGAACGTTCATTCAGTTCAATGCCTTCTACTGCTCACAATTCATTAAAAACCGCTATTGAACAAAAACATTTTTATGAATTTACCGTACAGCCTAAAGAAGGGACTTTGGTTTCTGTGTCAACGATTGATGCCAAACTCTCACGAAAATCACTGGGACCTCGTTCGTATATTTGGATGTATAGTAAAAATGGTGGGGAATTTCAACCGATAGGATCAGGAACCGTATTTAATATGGTGATGGAAGAAGCGGGTACTGTGCAAGCAACCATAAACCTCGAAAGCTATAAAGCCTTACATGATTTATCATCAAAAGATTTTGCTACTCTTCGTATTTATGTTTTCGGATCAGCAAAAGAAAAGGGTCAAATATCATTTGGAAGATATGAAAATGGAGATACTACGCCAAGTTTGGCTATTGGCGGGATTGTTAAAGTGGAAAAAGATCATGTCCCATTATTGGCATGGAACTTTTCAAACTATTATTCTAATGATGATCATGTAAAAGCAGACATCAATGATAATAACCTGCGAACATCCTATTTATCAAGAGGAGGTGGGTTTACCGCTGCCGGACTAAAAGGAGCCTATAATTCGAACATGAGAGTTGATGGAACGAAAGAGGATGCATTAATAGAAGATGCGTATTATAGTTTCAATGTTCAGGTGAAGAAAGGGAAGAAGTTATCTATTTCAGGACTTGAGGCGAAATTGAGAAGGACAGGTACGGGACCTATTTATTACAGGTGGTATTATAAGATCAACAATGGACCATTAACTCCCGTCGAAAATAGTGATGTGCTATTTCTAAGTAAGATTACTGCAGATTTTGTTCAACCAAAAATTCATCTTTCATCAGTAGAAGCTTTGCAAAATTTAGGTGATAGAGATACTGTCTCCTTTCGACTATATGCATGGGGAGCAACTAGTGCAGCCGGCGGATTTGCCATTGGTCAATATGCTGGGAATAACTGCTTGTCTCTGTATGGGATACTTAAATAAGACTGCGAATTAATAATTTTAAAAAAAACACCAATGGGAGAGAAAATCAGATATAAAAGAACTGGATTGTCGTTTTTACTTGTTGTTCTTGTTAATATGGCTTACAGTCAGCTGGTTGCGTGGCAATTTTCGTTGCCTCAACCATCAACAGGAAGGGAAACACAGTACAAAGCAACAACTCTGGACAAAAATCTCAGGAAATCCGTTTTAACCCGTGGACCTGCGGCACCCGGAGTTCAAGGGAATTCAAATGGTTTTAGTGGCAATTTAATTCCTTGTACAACAAGGGAAGGGGCTCAGGCAGTAGGAGCCTATTATCAGTTTACCATCAGAGCAAAAAAAGGAAATGAAATCTCGTTGTTGAGTTTAAACTCATTGTTAAGAAGACAAGAATCATCTGCCTATATCTATCGTTGGATGTATAGTTTGGATGGTGAGACTTTCAAAGCATTGGGAGATGAAGATGTAGTCGTTGCAGATAAAAAGAACAATGGAGTGCGTCAACCCAATATTGATTTGAAAAGACATGATGATTTGCAAAATATTCCCTCGTCAAAAACCGTCACCTTTCGTTTGTATGCATGGGGTGGCAATAAAATTTACGGGTCAGATATTGCATTTGGTTTTGGGAAATCCAACACTCAGGGAAGTAATGTGCTGGCAGTTTACGGTACAATCGAAAAAGAAAAGTAATATATTATTAATTTAAAATTTATACGAAAATGAAAAAAGTTTATTCTCTATTAATTATCGCTTGCTTATTGGCAGGACAAAGTATGGCTCAAAGCTTGCTGGAATGGAATTTCTTTGGTAGCGCAGGAACAGCAGTTAGCTACAATTCAACATTCGATTATGTTGAATTACAGACCGCTACACTTACAAGAGGTGCAGGTGCACCGGTTGGAAATGGGGCTTCTAATGCATTTGTTGGGAGACTAGCCGTTTCATCTGATTTAGCTCAAGCAATTACAAACAATGCCTATTATGAATTTATTATTCAGGCTAATACCGCTTCATCGATTTCTTTATTTTACATTGACGCAATAATACGTACGCAATTAGAATCAGCGAAAACCTATCAATGGATGTATAGTGTGGATGGTGGAGCATTTGTTGCTATTGGATCTCCGGTAACAGTAGCGCCTGCAGAAGTTGACGTAAATAACGGAGTAGCTCAGGCTCGCATTGATTTATCGGGTATTGCGGCATTGCAGCAAGTGGCTTCATCAAGTACTGTGAGTGTCAGAATATATGCATGGGGTGGCGTTAATAATACTTCTTCAACAGCCAATTTTGGGTTTGGCAAGTCGGCTTCTCTAGGTGCTATGCCTGCAATCATTATTGGAGGAACAACCAATAATTTATCTCCAGTTTCATCTTGGAATTTCGGGACATTTAACGCAGAAACAACTGCCGCAAGCGTTGCTCCAGCAACAGTGGATGTCAACCTGGAATCTGTATTACTATCAAGGGGTGAAGGTCTCACAAATGCAACATTAACTTATGGGTATGCTTCATTTTCAGACAATCTGAGCACGACAAAAGCAGAGGCCATAACAAATAATGAATATTATGAAATTTCGCTCAAAGCAAAAACAGGATATATGGTTTCAATCGACAGATTTGATTATAAATACCGCAGATTCTCTACAGGGGACAAAAATGCCAGATGGGCGTATAGCATTGATGGAAGTGCATATACTGAAATAGGTGCAGAGGATATTGCGCTTATACAAAACAGCAGTCCGGGAGCAGACTACATGCTTGATGTGTCGACCATACAAGATTTGCAGAATGTTAAGGCTCCTAAAATGATCAGACTTAGGATGTATGTATGGGGGACAACGAACCCCGATGTTGTAAATGGATTTGGAGTCGGCTATGCAGGAGTGACGAATAATTTGGTGCTAAAAGGAACCGCTGAGATTGATTTAAGTTCCAGGGCTCTCTCAGCTCTGGAAGAAGGGAAAAGTATTAAAGTGTTTGCTGCTGAAAATAAAATTACACTTTATGTGTCACAGCCTGTCTCGAAAAATACCAGTATGAGGATTATGGATATAACCGGTAAAACCCTGTTGAGTGAACATATCGAACTACAAAGTGGTGAAAACAAACTCTCATTTCCTATTAATCTGGCTAATGGAGTTTACGTTCTGTCGATAGATGGTCAGCAGGTAAAATTCTTAAAGTAACTATCAGACAATAAAATTTAGAAATAATCAAATAGTACTAAAATGAAAAAAACATATTATTTATTCGCTTGTGCCATGTTTTTTATAGGACAAGCTATGTCGCAAAGTATCCTCGAATGGAACTTTTTTGGAGGTACAGGTACTGCGGTTTCTTATAATTCAAGTTACAACGATAAAGATTTACAGCTATCTGTTCTTAGTAGGGGTTCCGGTGCAGCTGTGGGTAACGGATGCGCAAATGGATTTGTCGGGAAACTCGCTGTATCTGCTAATTTAGAGGAGGCGATTGCCAACAATGCTTATTATGAATTTTCAATTCAGGCAAATACCGGATCAACTTTTTCTATAACTTCAATTGATGCAAATATTCGCACACAATCCACTTCGGCCAAGAGTTATCAATGGATGTACAGTCAGAACGGTGGAGTCTATATTGCAATAGGAGCGTCGGTGACTGTTGCCAATGAAGAAATTGATGTAAATAATGGCATATATCAGGCACGGATTAACGTGTCTGACATTTCCGATTTACAAAATATTGCTTCTACAAGCGCAGTTACCATAAGATTGTATGCATGGGGAGGGGGAGTAGATAATACGCTGAGTACCTCGAATTTTGGGTTTGGTAAATCAACAAATGTGAAACCAACAATCACCATCAGAGGTACCACCAATAGCTTGGCGACAATCTCACATTGGAACTTTGGAACATTTAATGTCGAAACAACTGCTGGTAGTGCTACTGCTTCAACCGCTAATGCTAATCTCGAATCTGTAATGCTCTCGAGAGGTGCAGGACTGAGTCCGGCACAATTGACTTATGGTTATGCTTCGTATTCGTTAAACTTGAGTAGTACAAAAGAACAAGCTCAGGTTTATAATGAGTATTATGAAATAGCAGTAAAAGCAGCATCCGGGTATAATCTTTCTTTAGACAGATTTATCTATAAATACAGAAGATTTTCTACTGGAGATAACACATTTAAATGGGCTTATAGTACGGATAATGTCAATTTTACCGAGATAGGAGCTGAAAATCAGCCAATCATTGAGAATTCACTTGGAACTTTCTATACGCTTGATTTATCAGCAATAGAACCTTTGCAGCATGTTGATCCTACCAAAACGGTTAAACTTAGAATGTATGTGTGGGGTAGTTCCCTTGCTACCGTTGTTAGTGGCTTCGGAGTAGGTTATTCTGGAGCGACTGAAAATCTTGTTTTAAAAGGGAAAGTGCAGTTGATAACTTCTATTGATGCTCCAGATCAAAATCACAATGCTTATGTGAAAGTGTTCGCCTCAGTTGATGGTATTAAGTTGAATTTATTGCAGGATGTTTCAAAAAACGCACAGTTGAGAATTTCGGATATTTCAGGAAAAGTGTTGTTGAATCAATTTGTGAGCTTGCAAAGCGGAGAAAATAAAATTACTATTCCGGTTGAGTTAGTCAAAGGAATATACTTCTTAACTGTTGATAATCATCAGGTTAAATTTATTAGATAATTATCCCATTCAAAAATTCATATCAGTCAGAAACATGAAAATCTGACTGATATGAAAGCTTTATTATGAAAAAACTGATAACCATTATATCAATAATAAGTTCCATGATCAATCCTCATGTTTCAGCTGAGAATAAAAATTATCTGTGTATAACAGATAGTTCCATTGTTTCAGTATTCTCAGCTCTACCAGATAAATCAATTGACATGGAGCAATTGAAAGAGCATTATCGCAAATTTCCCGAAAGATGGAATACTGCATTCAGGTTTTTAGCTGAAATGAATACAACTAATCTTCAACTAGGACGGACAGATTTGAGCGAAGATGTGTATTTTTCTTATAGTGAATATAGTACAGAAAAATCAGAAGACAGATATTATGAATCACACAAGCAATATATTGATATTCAATATCTCATCTCAGGAAAGGAATATATTGGAATCACGCGTGACAAAAATCTAAAGATATTTAAACCTTATAACAAAGAAAAGGACATTGTCTTTTATGAGTATCATGGAGGAGAGATGCTGTTTGCAGATCATCAAAGATATTTTATTTTTTTTCCCGACGACATTCACAAACCTTGTATACAGGCAGGAGAAAAATCGCAGGTAAAGAAGATTGTAATCAAAATAAAAATTAATTGAAAATGGAAAAAACAAATTATCCCAAAATAGGTGTCCGTCCCATTATAGACGGTCGTCGAGGGGGCATTAGAGAGTCGCTCGAGGAAACAACCATGAATCTGGCAAAACTGGCTGTAAAACTTTATGAGGAGAATCTTCGGTATCCCGATGGAACTGCTGTGCAGTGTGTCATTGCTGATACATGTATAGGTGGCGTAAAAGAGGCCGCTGATTGTGCAGCAAAATTTGAGCGAGAAAATGTGGGTTTAAGTCTTTCAGTGACTCCTTGTTGGTGTTACGGTTCCGAAACCATCGATATGAATCCGCTGATACCAAAAGCGATATGGGGATTTAATGGCACCGAACGTCCGGGTGCTGTTTACCTCGCTGCGGCATTGGCTGCGCATAATCAAAAAGGTTTGCCTGCTTTCGGAATCTATGGTCACGATGTTCAGGATTCAGGTAGTACTGAGATTCCGGATGATGTTCAAGAAAAATTATTAATGTTCGCCAAGGCTGGGTTAGCAGTAGCTCAGATGAGGGGGAAATCATATTTGGCAATAGGCTCTGTTTCGATGGGTATTGCTGGTTCGATTGTAAATCCGGAGTTTTTGCAGGAGTATCTGGGAATGCGTACTGAATATGTGGATACTGTAGAAATACTACGTCGGATACAGCTGGAAATTTACGACAAAGTGGAATTTGAAAAAGCAATGCGCTGGACCAAAGAATTTTGTATTAAAAACGAAGGAGAAGATTACAATCCTGCACATTTAAAACGCAGTCGGGATCAAAAGGATCGGGATTGGGAATTTGTAGTGAAAATGACAATTATTATCCGAGACATGATGATAGGCAATCCAAAACTAAACGAAATTGGGTTTGGTGAAGAAGCTCTTGGACACAATGCTATTGCCGGAGGTTTTCAGGGACAGCGACAATGGACGGATTTTTTACCGGACGGTGATTTTTCAGAGGCAATTCTTAACTCATCATTTGATTGGAATGGCATTCGCGAAGCATTTACTTTTGCAACTGAAGATGATCATTTGAATGGCATCAGTATGTTGTTCGGACATTTGCTGACCAATACAGCTCAGATTTTTGCAGATGTCAGAACCTATTGGAGTCCGGAAGCTATTGAAAGAGTAACCGGATGGAGACCAGATGGCGTATTGAAAAATGGAGCTATACACCTCATTAACTCAGGTTCCTGTACTTTAGATGGATCGGGACAGCAGTCAGACAAAATGGGCAATCCTGTAATGAAACCTCATTGGGATATAACTGAGCAAGAAGTTGATAAAATGCTTGAATCAACAAAGTGGTTTCCTGCATCATTGGAATATATGCGTGGAGGCGGGTATTCCTCGAAATTTCTAACAAGAGAGGGAATGCCATTAACGATGTGTCGGTTAAATCTTGTCAAGGGACTTGGTCCGGTTTTGCAAATAGCCGAAGGTTGGAGCGCTACTTTCCCTGAAGAAGTTTTTAATGTAATTGATCAGCGTACAGATAAAACATGGCCATCAACCTTCTTTGTTCCGAATATCACCGGAACAGGAAATTTTAAAGACGTTTATTCTGTCATGAATAACTGGGGAGCGAATCATGGAGCAATCAGTTATGGTCATATTGGAGCTGAGCTTATATCGTTAGCATCCATGCTGTCGATACCCGTGTGTATGCATAATGTAGATGAAAACAGAATTTTTCGTCCGGCCGTATGGACAGCCTTTGGCTCTGATAGTGAAGGTTCCGACTACAGAGCGTGTAAAACATACGGGCCGTTATACAAATAAAATACAAATAAAATACAAATAAAACATCATGGAAAATCGACATTTTTTTACTGCAATAATTACGATCTCAATTGTTAGTTTGCTTTTTTCCGCCTGCTTCTTAACAAATGATACCAAAAGGAATGATTTTGACTTTCAAGCGCACAGAGGTGGAAAAGGGCTTATGCCGGAAAATACTATCCCTGCAATGTTGGACGCCATTAATCGTAATGTAACAACATTGGAAATGGATCTGTACGTATCAAAAGACAAGCAGGTGATTGTGGCTCATGATGCCTATTTCAACCCGAAATTTGCAACGACTCCCGAGGGTGACTCTCTTTCAAGTCGTAATAGACTATTTTATTCGATGAATTATGACAGCATAAAAAGATATGATGTTGGGATGAGGTTTATTCCTGAGTTTCCAAGACAGAAAAAAATGCCTGTCAGTGTTCCGCTTTTAAGTGATCTTATTGACCAAACAGAAGCTTTCTCGGTATCGAAAAAGCGAAATATAAGATATAATATTGAAATAAAATCAAATTCGAAAAAAGATGGTGTTGAACACCCTGTCCCTGATGAATATGTTGATTTGGTAATTAACCTACTTAAGAATAAAGATATTATGGAGAGAGTAACAATCCAATCTTTTGATATGAGACCACTGAGAGTGATAAATCGACGCTATCCTGATGTGCAATTGTCATTATTGGTACATAAAGATGCTGACAAAGTAGAGGAAAACCTAACCCAGCTTGGTTTCATTCCTTATAGTTACAATCCGCAATATAAATATGTTACTGAGGATTTGGTGAAATTGTGCCATGCAAAGAAAATGAAAGTGATTCCTTGGACAGTAAATACAGAGGAAGAAATTAAAGCAATTATGAAATTGGGAGTTGATGGAATAATCTCAGATTATCCTGATCTTTTCAAACTTGAAAAATGAAATAACATCCGATGAAAGTTAAAAAATTGAATTAAGAAATCTTATTTGTGGTTGAGTATATAAATTTTAATAAAGGATGAATAATATAAAATATAAAATAGAAAGTCGTAAGACAGTGTTTTTAGGATTATTGTTGATATTTCTATCTAACATTAGTGTTTTTTCAAATAAATATCAACATTTAATCATCTATGGTCAAAGCTTATCCACAGGTCACCAATCATGGCCATCTCTTTCTACATCAACTGTTGAAGGTAATTACATGTTGGGAAAACAAATTTGGGTGAATTTTGGGAATACCAATCAAAACACATTAACGCCTTTAGTTGCCAATATTGCTGCTACAACTGCATCATTGCCCAAAACAAGAGCCAGTATGATATATGGTGAGTGTGCATTGGTAAGTGCAGCAAATCACATACAATTAAAAACAAACGGACAGTATAAATATATTGCTTCTTCGTGTGGAGTAGGTGGAAAATCAATAGAAGATTGTTCTAAAGAATCAACGGCAAGCACGCTCTATTCATATTATACAAATACAATTAATTACGCTAAAACTATTGCAACAAATAATAATTACGTAATGAAATGTCCGGCAATATTTTGGATGCAGGGTGAATATAATTATCAGGAAAAAAGTTCCGGATTAACAGTAAATAGCAAACCTACATTTGTAAAAGAAGAGTACAAGACATTACTAATTACACTTAAAAACAATATGCAGTCAGATGTGATGGCGAAGTACGGCCAGACAGAAAAGCCTGTTTTCATTACCTATCAGGCCGGCGTTCAATATACAACAGGCAGATATCTGACCATTGGAATGGCGCAGTTAGAAGCTGCAAACGAAAATGAAGATGTTGTATGTGCTGGACCTGTTTATCAAATGACTGACAGAGGTGGCCATTTAGACAGTAATGGATACAGATGGTATGGAGAGATGTTAGGCAAAGTGTATTACAAAACTCAGATACTCAAGGAGAATTTTTCGCCGTTACAACCAACTGAAATCTCACGTACAAATGATCCAAAGAAAATACAGATTAAATTTTTGGTGCCAAAACCACCTTTGGTGTTAGATATTTTTACTTTGTCTAAAGTTAAAGATTTCGGATTTGAGATTTATAAAGACTCAGTAAAACAAATCATTACGCATACTGATATTGTTGGAGATTATGTTTACTTAACTTGTTATGAGAACTTAGATTTGAACTCAACCATAGATGTAATTTATGCCGGTGAGACTGTTAAAGGACATGGTAATTTAAGAGATAGCGATGATTATCAGGCATTTTATAAATATGTGGATTTGGATAAAAGAAATGCAGATCAAAGTTATTTTTACCCACGGGATGCTTCTGAAACAACATTGAGACCGGCTGATGAACCGAAAGACCAAGATAGAAATGTAATTTACGATCAACTCTATCCTTTGTATAACTTTAGTGTTGCGTTTTTTTACAGAATCGAAAAAAACACTGAACAATATACTGTTCCGAATTTCCAGCATGCTACATCCCATATTGATCTCTTCAATAAAAATGATGAAATTTCATTTTATCAACAAGGATTAAATTTGATACTGAATGCAAGTTATAACAATCATGTAAAAGTTGAAATTTTTAATTTATCTGGAACTCTTGTCAGATTATTTTCTGATGCAGATAGTTTATCAAAGGTTTATTCTTTAGAATCGTTTGAGAAAGGTATATATCTCGCCAAGGCAACAATTAATAATCAGACGAAAACGATAAAGGTTTATATTTCTTGAATGTATTTTTGTTTAAAATCAAGTCTAATAGAATTAATATATAATTCCCATGCAAATCCAAACCCTCGATCTCATCATCTTCCTCGCCTTCACATTGGGCACAGTCCTTTTCGGAAGCTCCTTCATGGGCAAAAACAAAAATGCAGCCGATTACACTAAAGGCGGTGGCAACATCTCCGGTTTTGTGGTTGGGATGTCCATTTTTGCAACCTATGTGAGTAGTATCAGTTTTCTGGCACTGCCGGGAAATGCATTCCTCGGTAACTGGAACTCTTTTGTTTTCAGCCTATCCATTCCCTTTGCATCGATTCTGGCAGCAAAGTTCTTTGTGCCGTTTTACAGGAATATCACGAGTGTTTCGGCCTACAGTTTTCTAGAAGAGCGATTTGGCTATTGGGCAAGAGTATATGCAGCTTCGTGTTATTTATTGACACAGGTGGCCAGAATTGGTTCTGTGTTGTTTTTGCTTGCGCTGCCTTTGCATTCGATGTTGGGCTGGAGTATTCCGCTGATTATTCTTGTAACCAGTTTGAGCGTGACAGTCTATTCCGTTTTGGGTGGTATCAAAGCAGTGCTGTGGACGGATGCCATTCAAGGTGTTATCCTGATTGTGGGTGCAATTGTCTGTGTACTTGTGTTGTTGTTCTCACTGCCCGAGGGTCCCCGCCAATTTCTGACTGTTGGGGCTGAGTTTAATAAGTTTTCGCTGGGTACACTCGGGGCGGAGCTTAATATCTCTACTTTTTGGGTGATGTTGGTGTATGGGATTTTCATCAATCTTCAGAATTACGGTATTGATCAAAACTATGTGCAACGCTACAAAAGCGCAAAAAGTGATAAAAGTGCTAAGTTCTCGGCCTTGTTCGGTGGATTGTTGTATGTGCCTGTAAGTCTGTTGTTTTTTATCATAGGAACTTTACTTTTTGTCTATTATCAGGTGAATCCGGGAATTTTGCCGACGGATGTTACAGGTGACAAGGTTTTTCCTTTCTTTATAGTTAATGGATTACCCGCAGGTGTAACCGGAATACTGATTGCTGCTATTTTTGCGGCGGGAATGAGTACGATTTCAACCAGTATCAACAGCTCGGCGACCATCATATTGACCGACTTCTTTCAACACAGAAAGAAAGCATACAGCGAAAAGAACAAGATGAAGATTCTATACATTACATCTCTGGTGTTTGGATTATTGGGTACCGGTGTTGCATTGGCCATGATGTCGGTGAAAAGTGCACTGGATGCCTGGTGGAGTCTGGCTGCTATATTCAGTGGCGGTATGTTGGGACTGTTCTTGCTGGGCTACATGTCGAAAAAAGTGAAAAGTTTGTATGCCATGATTGGTGCCATATCTGGTTTGATATTGATAGCCTGGATTAGTTTTAGCGGGCAAACAATTTTTCATAATTATATGACCATTGTGCTGGGAACACTTACGATATTTATTGTGGGGTTATTGTTAACAGGATTATTTTCAAATAGGAATAAAAACAAAGAGCTTGAATAATGAATAAAAGGGAATATGTTATCGGTGTCGACTACGGAACCGACTCGGTACGAGCCATACTTGTCAACCCAAACAACGGAGAAGAACTTGCAATCTCGGTTTTTAATTATCTGCGCTGGAAAGAAGGATTGTATTGTGATCCCCTGAAAAATCAGTTCCGTCAACACCCGCTTGATTATCTCGAAGGGCTTGAATTTACAGTTCGTGAGGTATTGAAACAATGTCCCGGAGCTGCACAGCTAGTCAAAGCAATCTCGATCGACACAACCGGTTCGACACCCGTAGCGGTGGATGAAAACAGCACACCGCTGGCATTGCTGCCTGAGTATGCAGAAAACCCCAATGCCATGTTCGTGTTGTGGAAAGACCATACGGCCATCAAAGAAGCAGATGAAATCAATACTTTATCTCGCAACTGGGGTGGAACTGACTTTACCAAATATTCAGGCGGTATTTATTCTTCGGAATGGTTTTGGGCAAAGATGCTGCATGTTATGCGTGAAGATGCCGCGATTGCAAATGCTGCATACTCGTGGATGGAACACTGCGACTGGCTTCCGGCTTTGCTGACCGGTAATACTCAGCCACAGACGTTTAAAAGAAGCCGGTGTGCTGCCGGTCACAAAGCCATGTGGCATACCGACTGGGGTGGATTTCCCCCTGCAGAATTTCTATCATTGCTGGACAAGCGCTTAGCGGTTGTTCGTCAGAATATGTGTGATGAAACGTTGACCAGTGATGTGGCTGCAGGTTATTTATCTGCTGAATGGGCTAAACGATTGGGCTTGTCAACTTCAACACTCGTCGGTACTGGAGCGCTGGATGCTCACTTCGGTGCAGTAGGAGGGGAAATAAAACCTTATTACCTGAGCAAAGTAATCGGCACATCCACCTGCGACATGTTGATTGCTCCGGAAGAAGAAATGAAAGATGTGCTGGTAAGGGGTATAAGTGGACAAGTTGACGGTTCAATCCTCCCGGGAATGATTGGCATGGAAGCGGGGCAGTCGGCCTTTGGAGATATTTATGCCTGGTATAAGAACCTGCTGATGTGGCCGCTTTTGAATATCTTCCCGGAAATTACAGATCCTGCGAAACACAAGCAATTAATTGAAGAATACTCTTCCCGTTTGCTTACGGAACTGACTAAATTTGCAGAAAAAATTCCGGCAGGAGAAAGTGGTGTTGTTGCACTCGACTGGATGAATGGGCGTCGAACGCCAGATGCCGATCAAACCTTGAAGGGAGTCATTGCCGGATTGAGTTTGGGGTCTGATGCTCCCCGTATATTTCGTGCTTTGGTGGAAGCTACTGCTTTCGGTTCAAAAGCCATTATCGAGCGTTTCCGGGAAGAAGGTATTCCTATTAAAGGAGTAATCGCACTTGGCGGCATTGCTAAGAAATCGCCTTTTGTTATGCAAGTCCTGGCAGATGTGTTGAATATGCCAATTCAGGTTGCTGCTTCGGAACAAACCTGTGCACTGGGGGCTGCCATGTTTGCAGCAGTTGTTGCTGGCGTTTATCCGGATATTACACATGCTCAGTTTGTGATGGGGAAAGGGTTTGAGAAAACGTATATGCCGGTGTTGGAGCAGGTTGTAGTTTATCAAAAATTATTTCTTGATTACAAAGCATTAGGACAATCTGCAGAAGCATTTAAATAGAAACAAAGACATAGGGTTGTAAGGCTACCATTTTTTCATCGAACTCACGTTATTTTATGTGATCATCTCAAATCTGTTGTTTAAAAAAAACACTTAACAGGCATTATTGTTGTATGTAATAAACAATAAGACAGATGGATTGCTCTTTCAAAACAACATTATTCTTTTATAAATGTTGTTTATACAAAACATATTTGTAACTTTGCGTTTTTAATTACAAATTATGGAAACAGTATTGCGTGTTTATTCAAGATTAATAGAAGCTACAGAAACAAATTTTGTCCGTTACCTTTATACCGAAATCGATTGGGATAACCGACTGATTGCTATAATCGGGTCGCGTGGTACAGGCAAAACCACGTTGATGCTTCAGTATATTAAAAAGGAGCTGACAGATAAAAGCAAGGCTTTGTATGTAAGCTTAGACAATATATGGTTTACAACACATACTTTGTCAGAACTTGTTGAGCAGTTTCATATAATGGGTGGCGAGCGAATTTTTCTTGACGAGGTTCACCGGTATCCAAATTGGGCTATTGAAATTAAAAACATCTACGACAGTTATCCGAATATGAAGATTGTTTTTACCGGTTCTTCTATGCTCGAGATTTATCAGTCGCAGGCAGATTTGAGTCGCAGAGCAATTCACTATTCGCTGTACGGACTCTCATTTCGTGAATTTTTAGAATACAAATACAACCATCGTTTTCCTGTAGTAACACTCAATGATATTATCACCAATCATTTTAATCTGAGCCCCGGTATTACAAGTAAAATCAAGGTTATTCCGTACTTTATTGAATACCTCATGCATGGCTATTATCCAATATTCAAAGAAAACATCAACACTTATCCTGAACGGATTCAGGGCATTGTAAACGCAGTAATTGATGCCGATCTACCCGCTTGTAGCAATATTGAATATAGTTCCGGAATTAAAATTAAGAAGTTATTGGGCATTGTTTCTTCCATAGTGCCTTACACACCAAATATCTCAAAACTAAGTTCAGAAATCGGGATTTCACGCAACTCAATATTAAGTTATCTTCATCTGCTGCATAAAGCACATTTAATATATAATTTGGTAAGTGATGCAAAAGGCATGAGCCTGTTAACAAAACCTGATAAGATCTACCTGGACAACACGAATTTGCTTTACGCATTAAGTACTGCCAATACCAACGATGGAAATGTGCGTGAAACTTTTTTTGCGAATCAACTGAAAGTAAAACACAAAGTCAACTCAACTTCACAGACTGATTTTTTAATCGACTCAAAGTATTATTTCGAAATTGGCGGAAAAAATAAAGGTTACGAACAGGTTAAGAACATGACAGACAGCTTTATTGCTGTTGATAATGTGGAAAGCGGATTCGGGAATAAAATACCTCTCTGGCTCTTTGGTTTTTTATATTAATCTCAATCTCGGAATACTCGTTACAACAATTTTTTTCCAATGGAGCATGCTTTTTAGCTTCCACTCTGAATTTTTCCGCTGTTACGTAGTTTTCAGAAGGAGAAAAAGTAGTTTTAGGTTTGGTCATATAATTATGTTGTGGTTCGTGTGACATTGTATCCTATTGTCATTCTGAGTTTTTCGACACAATTAATCCCTTCCGATTGATAATTTCCCCTGCCTTGTCAGCTAAAAACAAGGGTATGTTTATCAGATTACCATCGAAGGAGAAATTCTTCATTGAGAAACGAATACGCAATGATGGTTGATATTGTTTATCATAAACGCTAAGACTCTTGCTTCTGATATTTTCGTTGGATTTAACTTCAATAGGAATGATTTTGTTGTTGAATTGCACCAAAAAATCAATTTCTGCCAGATTTCCTGAAGTCCAGTAGCGGGGAAGCGTATCGAAAACAGGTAAGATATTTTGTAAAACATAATTCTCGATTAGCGACCCTTTAAATTCAGTATAGAGAAGACTTCCGTCGATAATAACACTGGCAGGGAGTCCTGCCAACCTCCGCAAAAGACCTACGTCAGATAGATATACTTTGAATGCCGATAGGTCGTCGTAGCCAGTTATAGGAAGAGCAGGCTTTTCATTCCGAAAGATTCTGTGTATAAGTCCTGCATGATCTAACCAAAGTAGAGCATCTTCATACTCGCGTGCACGAGCACCGGATTTAACAGTCCTATACACAAATTTTTTGTTTTCACGTGCAAGTTGTGAGGGTAGTGACTCCCAAATGTGATTTATTTTCTGGATATTATGATTTTCAGTGTGTTTTGAAAAATCAAGACGATACGCGTTCAGGATTCCGGATAATACCTCATCGGTCTTTTCAATACTTTTTTCAGCTATTAATGTGACAACTGCTTCAGGCATTCCACCTGAAATAAGGAACAGGTTAAATTGTTGGACAAGTTGATTGAAAAAAATATCAGGAATAGATCCCGAAAAATCAAATTGATGTAAATAATCAGCTAATTGAGGATTTGATACAGATAGAAATTCGGTGAAGTTGAGGGGGTGAATAGTTTGGAAATTGACTTTTCCAACCGGAAATGAGGCTCCTCTGTTTAACGCAACGCCCAATAATGAACCTGCACAGGCAACAGCATATGCTGGTGCTTCTTCCTGAAAATATTTCAATGAATTTAATGCTTCATTGCACTCCTGTATTTCGTCGAAAATAATCAGTGTTTCGTTCGGAATAATTGGTTTTCCTGCTACCAGTGAAAGATCCCTGATAATGCGTTCAGGTTCTTTGGTTTGTTGGAAAAATTGCTTCAAATTTGGCTGCGCTTCAAAATTGAAGTAAACCGTTGTAGGAAAGTTTTGTTCTCCGAAGGATTTTAGAATCCAGGTTTTTCCTACCTGTCGTGCACCTTGCAGGATTAATGGTTTTCGTGTGGAACTGTGCTTCCAGGCAATGAGTTTGTGGGTGATATCTCTGTGAATTTGCATGTCGAGTGTGAACATTAATTGAAAGTGCAAATATACTAATTTTTTTAAAAAATCACACTTTAAGTGCAGATAGTGTGATTTTATTCACTCTTTTCTTGTTAATTGTAGTGTTATTTAGTTTTTCAAATAATAATTCACCGTAGTCACAACCCGCACATTCTTAATATACGGCGTATTGGAATCCCTGTCGGTTATCGTGAACTGTCCCTGCGCTGCATTCCTAATCTTTCCCAGCTTGCTGTTGGAGTCTATTGCGAATTTTTCAGCAGCTAAACGGGCATTTTTGGTTGCCTCTTCAATCATGCGCGGTTTGATGTCATTCAGGCCTGTAAATTCATAACTTACATTGAAGCGGTAATCTCCACCAGTGATTGCAATGCCTTGTTTTAATAGTTCTGCCTGTTCCGACATGAGCTTGCGAACATTATCTACATTGTTCGATGTGACAGTAATGACGGAAGTGGCGTTGTAACGATATTGAGGTGCATTAGCAGCATATCTTTCCGCTTGTAAATCCAGTATTTCAGGTGCAGCTACACTAATTTCTTCCTGTGTAATGCCGTTTGATTTCAGGAAAGAGATGATTGCTTTGTTTTTTGTGTTGATGTTGTTGTACAGCGAAATAAGATCATCACCCAAATCTTTGTACATCAACGGCCAGACTACTTTATTTGCCGGGACTTCCATTTCGGCAAGTCCTTTTACACTAACCACCCTATCTTTATCTTTAAAACTGTTGATTCCTAAAAAGAGCATCAAACCAAGGAAGCAAAATCCTAATGCCACAATGGTCGCTTCGATAATCCTGTGTTTCATAAGTTGAATTATTTTTAATGCAAATATATGGATTTAACTTGTTTTCTCACTAACCATGCTCTGTTATTGTTTTAATAAAAAAATTAATGATTATCCGTATAATGTCCTAATGTTTTATTTGGAATTTTATATTTGTATAAAGAGAATCCAATCATGGTATCCAGTCCCGTAGGGACTCACGAAAAAAGATGACATCATCTTTCTACAGATATATCGTCCCTACGGGACTACTTAGGACATGATACGGATAATCAATAAAAACTTTACCTTTGCAGTCTTATAGCAGTCTTATAATAATCGCAAGTGGAGCATAAAAAATTTACAGGTCACATTGCCATACTTTTAGCCAACGTAATTTTCGGCATCAACAATCCTGTTGCAAGGATGCTGATGCCCGATATCATTGAGCCTTCTGCACTGACATTTATCCGTTTCTCGGGAGGCATGGTGTTGTTTTGGCTTGCTTCTCTGTTTATTAAACACGAGCATGTTCCGGCAAAAGATGTGTTGCTGTTATTTTTCGCATCTGTTTTTGGTCTTTCTCTTAATCAGCTTCCATTCTTTTTAGGGTTGTCGATGACATCTTCGATTGATGCTTCGATTGTTGTCACGATGTTGCCCATCGTTACCATGATTTTATCGGCCATCATCCTGAAAGAACCTATTACTCAGTTGAAAGCTGTCGGCGTATTGGTCGGCGCTTCGGGTGCGTTGATTATCGTTTTCAGCAGTTATTCTGCAGATGCCGGTAATGGAAACATGGTCGGCAATATCATTGTTTTTCTGGCGGTTATTTCTTTCGCACTGTATCTTACGCTTTTTAAAAGCCTGATTATGAAGTATCATCCGGTGACTGTAATGAAATGGATGTTCCTTTTTGCATCGATTACCGGGTTTCCGTTCTGCTATTCCTCACTCGCAGAAGTGAATCTGGCTGCTTTTTCTCATACTTCCTGGTTGGGAATTGGATATGTAGTTCTTTTTGCCACCTTTCTCGGATATTTGCTGTTACCGGTCGGACAAAAAGTGTTGCGCCCCACCACCCTCAGCATGTATAATTACGTGCAACCCATCATGGCATCTTTGGTCGCTATTCTGATGGGTATCGACCGTTTCGGGTATCAGCAGGGATTGGCTGCTGTGCTTGTTTTTTCAGGGGTGTATATTGTAACCCAAAGTAAATCCCGGGCTCAGATGGAGGCGGAGAGACTGAAAACAGACTGACCGTGAAGATAATTAATGTATATGAAATTCTATAATAAAACGAACTTTCCAAATTTGAAGTAGAACTAAAACTAAAAGGAATGTCAAAGGAAGACATGTAAACTGACTTCTTTGTGTTTTTATTTTTTAATCCAGTTGCCGAAAACAGGAAAAATAATATGTGAAATTACTTTAAAAAACACACTACTCTATACTCTGAAAAGCCATTTATGGTATCATGTTATTATGATACTCTTAAATATTAGCCGTTCGAAAAACAACATGGGCTCCTGGTACTCAGCTCAAATTGCTGCTGCAGCAATTTATACAGGAGATGTTTTATTAACAAAACAAACAATAGAAATAGCAAAGAAGCAATTAGCAGAACAAATTGCTGTAAATATTGATGGTATCCCTGATGGTTCGATGCCGCATGAAATTAAAAGAAATCAATCGTTTTTGTATTCCTTGTTTGGACTGGAAGCATTTTGTGCTTTGGCAGGCTGCGCAGAAGTTGTTGGTATGGATTTGTGGCATTATAAAGCAGAAAACGGGAGTGGGTTGCGTGTCGCATTTGAATTTCTCACTCCTTACTTGTTAGAACAAAAACCGTGGCCTTTTGAAAGTATTGCAGAGGCTAAAACCCTTATGCCTAAAGCAATAAACATGGTGAGACAAGCAGGAAAAGCATATAAAACAAAAGAATTGAAAAAAGCATTGAAGCATCTCAGGCAATATTCCATACAGTCAATCATCGTTTTCTGAGGTTGTATTTACGTTTTTAAGGTGTCTGTGTAGGTGCAAATCAACTATTTTTGTACAGTCAAAAATAGTTTTTAACATATGAGGATAATCAAACTTTTAACATTAACATTTACTCTTGTTGTATTGCAGTCGATATCAGGCGCGAATCCAAAAGTTAATGAATTTCAGGTGACAGGTTACGTCAATGCATCATGGATTAAACCCCAAACAGATTTGGAGTTTATTCAATATGTTGATAGAATATTCTATTTTGGAATGTCCCCTGATTCAGAAGGTCGGTTTGTTGTAACTGACAATTATATAGAAAATTATAAAATTGTTCGTTCAAAAATGAACAACAATCAGAAAATCTTATTGGTTGTGGGTGGTGGTGCTAAAGTCGCTAACATGCACGTGATGGGTAATGATTCTGAAAAAAGAGAAGCATATGTAAAAGAATTGGTTGCATTTGCCAAAAAACACAAATTTGACGGGATTGATATGGATTGGGAAACAGATTGGAAAGCACAACCTAAAATGGAAGTGCCGGTTGACAATCTGATTGCATTGCTTACCAGTATCAAAAAACAGATGCCTAAGAATTCCATGTTGACTGCCGCGTTAGGTGGATCTTCTGTGGAGCATGCTGTGGCTATTGAACCTCTTGTTGACGATCTGAGTTTAATGCTTTATAGTTCACTCACTAAAGATGGATTGCATGCTCCTCTCAGCTATGTTAAAGACAGAGTGAAAGGATTCGATCGTGCAGGTTATCCTAAATCAAAACTACTGGTAGGTGTACCTTTTTATGCAAGAGGACCTGAAAAAAAGACAATTCTTTATCGGGATATAGCCGACAATCTGACACCCGGGGATACAATAACTGAGATGTATAAAGGTTGCTCTTTCAACAGCATCAAGATTATGCGCGACAAGGTGAAGTTCATGAAAGAAGCCGGTTATAAAGGTATTATGATTTGGGAATTAACGCAGGATGCGCCTTATGCGCATCCTATGTCATTATTGCGGGCTATTTACAACGAGGCAAAAAAGGAATAACGTATTAATTGATATATTCCTCCAATAATCCGTAGAGACGTTGCATGCAACGTCTCTACTTTTAAATGATCCGAGATTAAATATTCCCGAATGAATTTCACAACCTCTTCACCCTGATATTCCTGAATTTCACTTGCGACCCATGTCCCAGAAATCCGATATGTCCGGTTTTATTAAACAATCCCGGATGTTTCTTTTTGTCTAGAGTTCCGTCTTTGGTAGCATCTTTTAAATTACCTTCAAGAATAACGGTTCCATTCAGGGTAATTTTGATGTTATCACCATCGGCAATCACTTCCTGATAATTCCATTCTCCCAATGGTTTCAGGTAGCCGCGTTTGGCTGCAATAATACCATATACCGAACCATGATATTGCCAATCCTTCAACTTACTGTATATAGGAGCATCATTGTCGAGAATCTGCAATTCCATGCCCACGTATGCCGGGTCACCTTCCATCGGGGTGCGGATGCCTAACCCGTTGTTGGCACCGGGCGTTAACTGGAATTCAAACCTGAATACGAAATTGTCGAATTCTTCTTTGGTAAAGAGATTTCCACCGAAACGCGAAGTTGGATACATCACGATATTACCTGCTTCTGTTATATAATCGGTTGTGTTGCCAGTCCATTTGTGCATGTTAGTTCCATCAAACAAGATTTCGTAACCGGCCTTTTCTTCTTCTTGAGATAACTTAAATGGTTCCGGACGGGGTATTTCGCGGATGTAAATATCACGATAAGCCATCTTGCTCCCGTGTGCCTGTAACTCAATTTGTTCGATTGGGAATATCGGCTGACTTCTATCCCAATAGTTTTCCAAAATTACATTGTCGGTAACCAATTCGCCATTGAGATAAACAGTTACCCGATCGCCAATCATTTTGATGTAGAATGTGTTCCAGGTTCCAAGTTTTAAATCAGCCACTTTCAGGGGTTTGTCGGGATTGGTTTTGTTGTTATATAAACCGCCCGATCCCACTTGTGCGCCGACTTTCACCCGGGCAGTATCCCAAATCTGAACTTGTGGTGTTCCACGCAGATAAATGCCACCATCAGGCTCAGCTCCCGGAAGTAGTTTCCAATCGACATACATTTCAAAGTCGGCGTACTGTTTTTCTGTACACAAATTTTTACCTTTTCCTGTGAAGAAAAGTTCTCCGTTTTCTACAATCCAGTTTTGAGCCGCTTCTTGATTCGCTTTTTCCTGAGCAAGGCTGAGTTCTTTTTCATTCATTTTAGCTCGCAAGAGCGGGTTGGCAACCAATCCCTTCCATCCTTGCAGACTTTTGCCGTCGAATAGCGAGACAAAGCCGTCTGTAGTTGGATGCTCATTCAGGTATTTTTGGATGGCATCACGTTGGTACCCAGCATCAGGATTGTCGATTACTTTCATTACTTTTTGTAAGATGTCAGTCGTAGCTGTTCCAGCCATTGCCGGTTTGTCAAGCACAATGTTAATAATTGCCTGACAGGCTGCTTCCTTCAATTCTGAGTTATTAAGATAGGATGCAACAAACATCATCCCCTGATAGGTCTTTGCTTTCCCTAACAAGTCGATGACCTTTTTTTGTTGCTGAACATCCTGTGCAAAAGCCATGGTTTGTCTGAGGAACACAGTCTGTACTTCTCCTGTTTTTTGTGATGATGCAAGCAATTTAAGCACTGCGTTTACGGCCACTTTTGCTTTGTTTGCAGGAGGGTTTGATTGTAAAATGTCCTGCAAAAGATAGATGGTCTCAAAGTCGGTCGAAGTTGTTAATGCTTTAAAAGCTGCATCTTTGTCTTCGCCTGTACTTTGTTTATAGATGTTTGCTATTAAATCCAAAGATGATTTTGAGCCGGTATTGATTAATAGCGGATAATACAAACGCTTTGATGAACTTGACCCCATGCGTTTGTTGATTATCGATAGTTGTTTGTCTTCCGAAAGTCCTGATAATACTTCATTGATGGCATCCTGCACCTGAGCAGTGTACTTTTGATTTGGTTGTTCCATCAAATCAAAAAGTTTGTTGAGGTCTTTTTCAGTGACAAGGTTTTTCAATATCTGGGCGCTTTTCAGACTCACTTTCGGACTGGCTTTTTCCATTTCATTGAACACGAAAGAAGCATAACGAGAGGCTTTTCTGATGCTTAAAATATTAAGTGCAGCAATTTTTCCAAGTTCACTGGCATCTTCGTAAACTGATATTACTCCGGATGCAATCTCCGCTTTTGATGATAAAAGTGCAGACTCGGCCAGTTTAACTGCTTGTGGGTCGTCTTTTTTTAGCAATTCCAAGATGGCTTTGGTTGCTTCAATTCCACCAATGTTAGATGCTGAACGGAAAGCAGCGGTGCGTAAGTCTTGATTATCGCTGTTGATGTATGACAACAGGACAGGAAGTTGTTTCTGTTGTTGCGTATTCCCCAACCAATATAGTACTGCTTCCTGAACAGCAGGATCTTTTTTGGACAAGTTTTTTACAATGGCATTGCTCGTTTTTTCATCCGGAGTGGTGTACAGACTCAACGCGTGAGCAACATACTCCTTATCTTTATCTTTAACAGCTTTTTGTACCAGTGCCGACTGATTTGCTGATGGTATTTGCATCAGGATATTCAGTGCAGCAATACGTCCGCCGGGATTGTTATGCTTGGTTGCATTGGATAAGAGTTTCTGCGCTGATTTCTCGGCCGTACGATGTTCTCCTTGTATGATAACACGCTCAATCAGGTTGATGTATGCATCTAATGCACCGGATTTTTCATACGTGAAATTTTTACTCGCAACCTTTTGTTCTACCGCTTTCAGAGAAAAACCTGTGCCACACTTGCTCAGTGCCGTCAGGATGATTTTATCGCTTTCTTCTGATGTTGATTTTTTTAATTTTTCCAGCAATACTGCTTCAGCATCCGGATTGAAAGTTTGTCCCACTGCATTGATAAGCGATAGTTCCGTGGCCGGACTTGCTTGTCGCAATGCATCCAGCAGCGCACTTTTTGAAGCAGGAATGTTCATCGCTACCAGTGCTTGTGCGGCAGGATTTACCAAATCTTCATCTTTCAATAAGACCGATAAAGCTGCAATGCTTTCAGTCTCGCCTACCAATTCGAGTTGTTGGATGATAAAAGCCTTGTGGACTTTGTTTTTTACGAGATCCAATGCTTTAAGGTAAGCTTTGGCTGTCATCACTCTTGAATTCTGTTCGGTAGCCGAGAAGTGCGTCCAACCACTCAAAGCAAATTCAACCGTTGCGTTATTCCCAACTTCGGGCGGGTTGAGCATGCCGATTAATTGCAAGAGTCCTTCTTCTCCGGTAGATACCAGTTCAGCCATTGTCTGGTTATACTGCTTAGCATTGGACGCAGGCAGGATACTTAGTGCATCGGCTATGACGGTTGAGGTAGTTCTGTTTTTGGGTAGCTGTGCCACGACAGTATTGACCATCAGGAAGCTTATCAGACTGATTAAAAATAATATACGTTTCATGTGTGATTTGTTTAATGAATTTATTTTTTTTCGACTTATTTTTAGTTCCCTCGTTGCTATATACTCCACGGAGCTCTCATCGGTTGATCCAGTAATCTGTTTGCTTCCGGATCGTTGATGAATTCCTGCGTAACCGGGTTGAAATGCAGGGTGCGATTCAATTGCAAGGCAATAACACCCAAATTCACGATGGTAGAAGAACGATGTCCGTTCATTTCATTTAAAGCAAATTTTTGACGGGTTTTGATGCATTCCAAAAAGTCGGTGTTTTGCTCCGCAGGTTCCGGGTAATCTGCTAATTTACGTTGCCAGTCGGGAATATCGCACACGAAGTTTTTGTATACATTCCCTTTTGGTCCGGCGATATAGGGGGTGTTTGGTTCACCGTAATCTTCTCCCCAAAGGACAATCTGGCAGCCATCTTCGTAGGTATAGGTAATCGAATTCCACACGCCCACTGCATCCGGATGTTGTTGCGGTGCTTCAACTTCAATTTTAACCGGACTGGTATAATCTTTATCGAGGATGTATTGAACCGGGTCGATGTAATGCTGACCCATATCACCCAGTCCACCTCCATCATAATCCCAGTAACCACGGAAGGTGGTTGCAGTACGATGTGCATTGTAGGGTTTAAAAGGAGCCGGTCCGAGCCACATGTTGTAATCCAGTTCTTTGGGTATGGGTTGAGGAGCAAGATCGGTTTTGCCTATCCAGAAAAATTTCCAGTTGAACCCGGTGTGTTTGCTGATGGTAACTTTCAAAGGCCAGCCCAGCAATCCACTTTGCACCAGTTTTTTCAAAGGTTTCACAGGAGTACCCAGTCCGTAGAAAGGATCTTTAAACCGAAACCAGGTGTTTAGTCGAAAAATACGGCCATACTGCTGCATGGCTTCGATTACTCTTTTTCCTTCCCCGATGGTGCGGGTCATGGGTTTTTCGCAAAACACATCTTTGCCTGCTTTAGCAGCTTCAACCGACATCAGTCCGTGCCAGTGCGGAGGAGTTGCAATGTGAACAATATCCACATTTTTATCCATGATCAGGTCTCTGAAATCATGGTATTGGGTTACATTTTCTTTTAATCGTTCTGTAGCGTCCTTCAGGTGTTTTTTATTGACATCGCAAATCGCTACTACGCGCGTGCCATCGTATTTGAAATGCGATTTCCCCATGCTGCCGACACCGATAACCCCTTTGGTAAGTTGGTCACTTGGAGCGATAAATCCTCGTCCTAATACATTTCTGGGTACGACAGTAAACAGGGCAAGACTTCCGGCTGTTTTAAGAAAGGTTCTTCTGTTTGTTTTCATGTATATTGTTTTTGCAATTTTATCCCACAAAGATATATTAAATGAGTCATTTGACAAACAAAAAAACCACAAGATATGCTTGCAGTTCTTTTGTTTGATATCATCGTATTAGAACGAGGCGAATAAAAATCAAATTTTCATCTCCCATCCTTTTTCATATTCACGACTCCAAAGCTTATTCGCTTTTTTATCATTGATGATTGTTCCGTTAACCGGATCGATGTTTAACGAACGACCAACACGTTGAGCAATGTTGCCCAGTTGCACCAGTTGCGTACTGATACAGCCATTCAATAAGTCTGAATTTAATTTTTGTCCGTTTCGGATGCCTTCAAAGAAGTTGCGGAAATGCAGAGAATCAAGATATTGAGAAGGACCCATTAAATTGCCTTCCTGATAGCCCATTTCACTGGTTACATGTTTAAGTAATTTGCTTTTCAGGTCGAATACTTTATATTCATTACCACCACTCATTACAATACTACCAGTTTCTCCATAGAAAATTACACCTACACCAAAATCTTCATTGGTTTTCCCATTGCAACTACGACCTTCCCATACAAATGATTTTTTATCTCCAAATTCATATCCGATGAGTTGGGTATCAGGAGTTTCCCAGTCGTCCTGATAACGATAACGGCCACCTACTGAAGTTACTTTGGTGGGATAATCTACATCCATGCCCCAGCGCAACATATCAACAAAGTGAGTTCCGTTGTTCAAAGCTTCGCCTGTTCCCCAATGCCAGAACCAATGCCAATGATAATGCACGTAGTTATCTTTGAAGTTTTTAACCCTCGGAGCCGGACCTTGCCATAAATCCCAGTTTAACCATTCAGGAACAGCAGCAACCTTTCCAATCCCGATGGAAGGTCTGTTGTTTGCATACCAACCTTTTCCATAATAAACATTTCCGATGGTGCCGTTTTTTATTTCGTCCATCCCCTTAATCAGGTTTGTCCAGGATCTGCGTTGGTTGCCAACCTGTACAACTTTGTTGTATTTTGCAGCTGCACGAATGAGTATCTCATTTTCAGCCGGACTGTGACTGGTTGGTTTTTCCAAATAAATATGTTTGCCGGCTTGCATGCCCATTAAAGCAGCAGGTGCATGCCAATGGTCAGGGGCAGCAATTACCAAAATATCAAAATCTTCAGTTAACATTTTCCGGATATCCACAAAAGTTTTTGGGTCATTTCCGGCTGTTTTTTTGATTAAAGCAGCAGTTTTCTCCAATGCACGGGTATCAACATCACAAATATGTGTCACAATTGCATCTTTTTCTGAGGCAAAACCCTTAGCAAGAGCAAACCCTCTGGAATTAACTCCCATAACTCCAATTCTGAACTTTTCATTTGCACCGATGATGCTGTTGTAGCTTTTTGCGCTTACCCCGGGGATAATACCACCTACTGATAAAGCAGCAGTTCCTGTTGCCAGGTTTTTTAAGAAATCTCGTCGTGTTGTCATGTCATTTATGTTTGTTTTTTGTTTATTTCTACAGTGGAGTTGGTTCAAATATTTCTTTTGTAAAAAATATTGTTCAAAGATGTAACATTCTTTTGGTTTTTATTGCCATATTTTCGTAAAAATATCCTCAAAAAACGTAAACTGATGTATTCAATAAATATAAAATGCATATCCTTAGGATATCATACGGATATACATATAAATAAAATCAGATCATCTGCAATATTACATTTTGAGCGTATAATTGTTCTAAATGCAAGTGAGATATAAAAAAAAATAATACTTTTGTAGATATATTTCCAAATCAACTGCACAAACCAGTCATCGAATACTTGTCAAATAAGTCATTATATGCATAAGATAATATGATAAGAGTACTTTTATTGTTTGATTATTCCAGTGAGTTCAGTCGAGGCTTGCTCAGGGGGCTTATTAATTATTCAAAGGAGTATGGATATTGGATTTTTTACCGTTTACCTTCCTATTATAAATCATTGTATGGTAAAGAAGGTATTATCAACTGGGCTCGTGAATGGAAGGCAGATGCGATTATTGCCCAATGGGATACTGAAGGTAAAACATTGCTGAAAGATTTAGACATACCTGTTGTTCTACAGAACTACCGCGAAAGGAGTGATTACTTCTCGAACTTAACCGGTAGTTATGAGGATACAGGCAAAATGGCTGCACAGTATTTTGCAAAAAAGCGGTTCAAAAATTTCGCTTTCTATGGCAAGAAAGGTGTTGTTTGGTCGGAAGAAAGAGCCAAAGGTTATAAAAATGAAATTGAGAAAATTGGGGGTGATTTTTATTTGTTTGAGACCGCAAGCCTCAGTGAGGAGGAATGGGGAGTAAATCATGACGAGCTTGATAAATGGCTGTTGTCATTACCGAAACCAATTGCAATTTTTGCTTGTGATGATACATTTGCCCTTCAGATATCTCAAATATGTACCATCAATAACATCAAAATACCGGATGAAATTGCTTTGCTGGGTGTAGATAATGATGAGATGATCTGTAATTTATCCGATCCGCCCATATCATCCATCATGTTAGATACTGAAAAAGGTGGTTATGAAGCTGCCAGGTTGTTGCACCAAATGGTGAAAGAGCGGCGAAATGTTCCATTTAATATTGTTGTAAAACCAGTTCGTATTGTATTGAGAAAATCCACAGAAAGTTTTGTTGTACATAATCCACACGTAAGAACTATTGTTGAATATATAGAAAAGAACCACATAACTTTACATACAATTGAGGAATTGGTAAGTTTGGTGCCGCTTTCACGCAGGATTCTTGAGATTAAATTTAAAGAAGAGATGGGGATATCCATCTATCAATATATTATTCGATGTCGTATTGAACATGTTGCTAACCTTTTAATTACAACAGATAAAACATTATTCGATATTGTAATGCAATCAGGGTTCAATGATTGCAAAAATATTTCCAGAATATTCAAAAAACACAAAAACTGCACACCTTACGAATATCGTCAACATTATTCCGAGTTGGAGAAAAAAAACGCTTTTTGAAGATTCTATTACGTTTTTAGGGTAGTGGTTTAGTTCCCTGATGTGTATATTTGCAACCTTAATTAGGGTTCTGTGATGGCTCATTATGAGATTTGCACATTACATATTTATTTTTCACCACTAAAAACGTACTTGAAATGAACATGACAACACCTTCTGTTGCTGATGAAAAGCGCACACGAATCTTCTCAATGCTGATTCTGGCAACCTTGTTTTTTATCTTTGGATTAGTTTCCTGGGTCAACACAATTTTAATTCCCTATTTTAAATTAACCTGTGAGTTAACCATTGTACAGTCCTACCTGGTAACATTTGCTTTTTTCATCGCATATCTTTTGATGGCCATTCCTTCTTCATTTCTATTGAATAAGGTTGGTTACAAGCGGGGTATGATGTACGGCTTATGGTTTATGGCTTTAGGTGCGTTTTTGTTTGTTCCGGCTGCTTACTGGCGGACTTACGAGATATTTCTCCTTGGTTTGTTTATGCTTGGTATTGGTCTGGCTATTCTTCAGTCAGCCGCCAATCCATACGTGACAATCATCGGCCCGCGTGAGAGTGCAGCAAAACGTTTAAGTATAGTTGGAACAGGAAATAAGCTGGCGGGTATTGTTGCCAACTTGGTTTTTGCCGCTGTCGTGATTCGCGAATCTGACAAAGTGCTCATGCATCAGATACAGGCAGGTGTTTTTACAGGTGCAGAACTTGACTTGGCATTAGACACGCTGATTCGTGGTGTAATGGCTCCTTATGCGGTGCTGGGTGTTTTCTTGTTTATATTTGGTATTATCATAAGAAATTCTGTGCTTCCTGATTTGGATGCAAAAGATGTAAATAAGAATACTTCCGGAGAGGTTGATACACGTACTTCTATATTCCAGTATCCCTGGTTGATTCTGGGAGCGGTGGCTATTTTCTTCCATGTTGGTTCACAAATGATATCGCTGGCGACGATCATTGACTATGCCGGAACCATGGGACTTTCATTGGAAGGGAATGCAAAGAATTTTCCTTCTTTCACGATGTTCTTTACATTTCTGGGATATTTAACGGGTATAGTTTTGATTCCTAAATACCTCCATCAGAAGAACGCCTTACTGATTTGTGCTTCGCTGGGTTTGTTGTTCTCGTTGCTGACCATCCTCACAACAGGTCCGGTGAAAATTCTGGGTTTGGAGACTGATATTTCAATCTGGTTTTTGGTGATGATGGGTTATTCAAATGCCTTGATTTATACAGGTATCTGGCCATTGGCCATCAGGGATTTGGGTAAATATACTAACCTGGGGTCATCATTCTTGGTGATGGGACTTTGCGGTAGTGCCATTTTACCACTGATATTTAGTTATGTTGTTGATGTGAATAGTATGCTTCCGCTTTTTGATGCGTATAAGGTTGCTTACTGGGTGCTGGTACCTTGCTTCTTATATCTGATTTTCTATGCGACAGTCGGACATAAAATCAAATATTGGAAAAAGGTCAAAACAGTTGAAGCTTGATATTTGTTGAAAGGAGAAAAAAGATTGTGTTAATTAGTTTAAGTTACAGTTTTAAATAAAAGAATATGAAACAATTAGTTATAAAGAACGGAAGGATTCTCACTCCTTTCAGAGACATCGGAATTGGATCAGTTGTGGTAGAAAATGGCATCATAAAAGCCATTGAAACAGGTGATGTAAACATCGAAGGCGCAGAAGTAATTGATGCAGGCGGCAATTATATTTCCCCCGGATTTATTGATTTGCATACCCACGGTGCAGGTAACCATGACTTCATGGATGCCACCATGGAAGCGTATCTGGGAGCTGCCGAAATGCATGCGAAACATGGTACAACGTATATGCTTCCTACCACCCTTACCAGTACAAACGAAGGGTTGTATGATACTTTTGAACTTTTCAGAAAAGCTCAGAAAGAAAACAAAAAAGGTGCGATTATGGGTGGACTTCACCTTGAAGGTCCCTATTTTGCTTTTAACCAGAAAGGTGCGCAAGATCCTCGTTATTTGAGAAACCCTGATCCGAAAGAATACATGGAAATTCTGAAACGTGGAGGCGATATCATCAAACGTTGGAGTATGGCTCCTGAATTACCCGGTGCACTTGAGTTAGCAACTGAACTGACCAAGCGCGGTATCATGCTCTCAATGGCACATACTGATGCGACTTTTGAAGAAGCCATGGTTGCTTATGAATATGGTTTCCGTCATATTACCCATTTCTATTCTTGCACAGCCAGTATAACACGCCGCAATGCGTTTCGATATGCCGGAGTTGTGGAGGCCGGATATTATCATGATGGCATTGTGTTGGAAGTGATTGCCGATGGTATTCACGTTCCACAACCACTTTTGAAATTGCTTTACAAGATCAAAGGTCCAAATCGACTCATGTTGTGTACAGATTGTATGCGTGCAGCCGGTATGGGTGATGGTGACAGTACACTGGGAAGTCTTAAGGACGGACAAAGGGTATTGGTGGAAGATGGCGTGGCCAAGTTGCCGGATCGTACTGCTTTCGCAGGAAGTGTGGCAACAGGTGATCGTTGCGTACGCACTATGCGCGATTTGGCTGAAATACCTTTGGTGGAAGCGGTTAGCATGATGACTGAGGCTCCTGCTCGTGTATTAGGCATTGATAAACAAAAAGGTTCGTTGCAAGTAGGCAAAGATGCCGACATCATCATTTTTGATGAAAATATTAATATTAAACATACAATTATAGCTGGCAATGTTATATTCTGAAACAATAACCGAGCATAAGACCTTTTCAAAAGATAAATTACAAGTAAGGGTTTTTTCATCAAGAGATGAAATGGGCATGAGGGCAGCATCCGATATTGCTGCAAGAATTAAAACTTTGTTGCAAACAAAACAGGTTATCAACATCATATTCGCAGCGGCACCATCACAACAGGAGTGTCTGCGTTATCTGGTTGAAGATAAATCAATCGAATGGACCCGCATCAATGCTTTTCACATGGATGAATATATCGGATTACCTGCTGGTGCACCGCAAAGTTTTGGTAATTTTCTAAAAAACCATATTTTTGCCAAAGTTCCATTTAGACAGGTTAACTATATCAATGGAAGCAATCCGGATTTTGATCAGGAATGTACCCGTTATGCTAATTTGCTGAAAGAAAATCCGGTTGACATTGTTTGTTTGGGGATTGGAGAAAACGGTCATATTGCATTTAATGATCCGCCTGTGGCCGATTTTAATGATAATAAAGTGATAAAGGTGGTTGAGTTGGACTTAGTTTGTCGTCAACAACAGGTCAATGATAAGTGTTTTGACGTGTTGGGACAAGTACCTACACATGCTTTTACCCTTACCATCCCGACATTATTAAGTGCTGATTACCTGTTCTGTGTTGTTCCGGCTACAAACAAAGCTGAAGCAGTTTACAGAACTTTGAATGAGGATATTTCAGAAAAATGTCCGGCTACCGTTTTACGGACAAAAGACCATGTAGTTATGTATCTTGATCATGAAAGTTCAGTTAAATTATAATTAAAAAAAAGCCATGAAAACCAGATTTAGTTTCGTTATATGCATGATGTTGGTGTTGACTTCCGTTGCAGCAAATACAACAGTCAGAATTGGTATTATCGGGTTAGATACCTCACATTCACCTGCTTTTGTAAAATCAATCAATGCAGAGAATCCCAAACCCGCATATGTGGGCTTTCAAGTTGTAGCAGCATATCCTTATGGATCCAAAGCAATCCAAAGCAGTTTAGATCGCATTCCGAAATTAACGGAAGATGTGAAGAAGTTTGGTGTGAAAATCACTTCATCCATCGAAGAACTCTTGAAAGAAGTGGATTGTGTTCTTCTGGAAACCAACGATGGTAATATGCACCTCGAACAAGCACTTGAAGTTTTCAAAGCAGGAAAACCTGTCTTTATCGATAAACCAATCGGTGCGAACCTGGCACAAGCAATTGCCATTTTCGAGATGGCTGAGAAATATAATGTGCCCATGTTTTCTTCTTCAGCGTTGAGGTATGGCGTTCAAACTCAAAAACTGAGGAATGGAGAGTCGGGAAAAGTTGTGGGTGTTGATACTTATGCGCCGGGGCGACTTGAACCTTCGCATGCAGACTTCGCTTGGTATGGAATTCATGGAATCGAATCTTTATATACCATGATGGGTGTCGGCTGTGAATCAGTGCAACGGACTTATACAGAAGGTTCTGATTTTCTCGTGGGTAAATGGAAAGATGGCAGAATCGGAACTGTACGTGGTATCAGAGACGGTAAAAGTGGGTATGGTGGCATAGCTTTAACCAACGATAAAGGTGTTGTTCCTGCAGGTGCTTATGAAGGTTACGATGTGCTTTTGGTGGAAGTTGTGAAATTCTTTAATACCAAAGTGGCTCCGGTTTCAAAAGAGGAAACTCTGGAAATATTTGCTTTCATCGAAGCAGCTGATATCAGCAGGAAAAATGGCGGAAAAGCAGTATCCATAGAGGAAGCAATGAAAAAAGGTCAGAAAGAGGCTAAAAAATTAATAAAAAAATTA
>JAUSNQ010000079.1 GCA_030655595.1 Paludibacter sp. | reverse complement strand
CCATAATAAGCACGACGCTCCGAGTGACCTAATATCACGTAGTTAGCTCCGGTTGACTTAACCATAGATGCTGAGATTTCACCTGTATATGCACCCGATTCTTTATCCGCACAGTTTTGTGCAGCGACACCAATTTTCGTAGTATCAATAGCAGCAGCAACACTTGCCAGGTGAATAAAAGGAGTTCCTATCACAACATCACAATTGGGTTTTTCGTTTGCTAATGCGGCGTTTAGTTCATTCGCCAGCGCCAACCCTTCTTGCAGGGTTTTGTTCATTTTCCAGTTTCCTGCAACAATGTTTTTTCTCATTTTTTGTTTGATTTTTTATGTTTGATAAATATTGATTTTTTTTGAACCACAAAAGGCACAAAAGAAAGACTAAGGGAACACAAAAGATAAATATTAAACCACATTAGAACAATTTATCACTTTCAATTTTTAGCTCTTAGTTCTTAGCTTTTAGTTCATTTGTGGTTTAATTCCTTGAATACAATTTATTACAACCTCCTAGCATTCCATTTTCCTTTTATCGTTCCACTCTCTAATTCCATCACCCCGGGGTTTGCCCTGATCATTGTTTTGAGGGTTATCGGATCAACTTTATAAAAGGGGAACGACAGACTATGCTTTTGTTTAAATTCCCGGGTATCTTCGGTTGAAGAGGCCGTCAATGCATAAACTCTGATTGATGAATCCTTTATCTTCGAAATAAACTCATTGAATTTTCTCATTCCTTTTTCAGATGCTTTATGAACATCATAGACAATCAGTAAATATGTTTTCCCTTTATATGACAGAATCATATCCGTAACATCCTCAAATTCAGAATTTAAAATTTGGAAATCATGTACAGGCGGTTTGTATCCTTCAACAATCAACTTTGATTCCTGGCTCACAAACGTCCAATTGGAGTCGGGCAATTGATCCAAAGTAAATGATTGTTTAAAACTATCTTTTTCATAGATGAAATTATATTCATACACGTCGGTCGGTGCACCTTCAGGAATGCTCATGGCTTCAGGTATGTTTACTCCAACTTTGTAAGGTCGAAAATCGAGTATAGGCAAATGAGTCAGGTTAAAAAGCATAAACCCAAAGATTATAACCATAAAAAGACTAATCAGCACCCTTTCTATCTGTGGTAGAAATATCTTTTGAAATTGTTTCCTGAAAATTATCAGGATAAGTGTGAGTATAAAAAACAATACGTTTTTGTTGAAGGTCTGCCAGTTCGTGATTTTGAGCGCATCACCAAAGCAACCACAATCGGTTACAGGATTGTAAATGGCGATGTAAAGCGTTAATGGCGTCATGAGCAACATAAAAAGAAATGCCACCAGCACAGAAAGTTTTAGCCGAACTTGAAAGATCAGATTCAATCCGATTAAAAATTCAAGAGCAATGAGTAAAAAAGCTACAGGATAAGCAATAACAGTCAGGCTAACCAGTACACCTCCAAAAGCCACCAAATAATCTTCAATTTTATAGACCGTCCCGAGTGGATCAACTGCTTTCACGAAACCCGAAAAAACGAAAACGAATCCTATTAAAAGTCGAATTGCGTGCAAAAACACCTTTTGCGTACCCATCAAAGCCGTAGTTTTGACCAATGATCTATGTTTTACAAATTTCGTCAAGAATTTTCCTCCATTTTTATCAGTCCGAAAACCGCGTAGTTAATCATGTCGTAATAGTTAGCGTCAATGCCTTCCGAAGCTAATGTGACACCCTGATTGTCTTCAATCTGTTTGGTACGGTATATTTTCATCAGGATCAAATCAGTGTATGATTCCATCCGCATGCTGCGCCAGGCTTCGTCATAATCATGATTTTTTGCCATCATCAGTTCTTTTGCCTGCTGCAAATATTTATCATAAAGCGCCATGCCCTTCTCGTAATCAAGATCGTCAACTTCGGAAAATCCCAACTCAATTTGTATCAATCCAATGATTCCATAATTTACAATGGCAATCAATTCCGAGCGAATTCCTTCATCAACTTTGGATACGCCTTTGGTTTCGATACTCCGGATGCGGTTGGCTTTGATATATATTTGATCGGTAACCGACTTCTGACGCAATATGCGCCACGAAGCGCCATAATCCTTCATTTTCTTGGTGAAAATATCGCGACATATACCTGCTACCTGATCGAATTGTTTGTGGGTGTGGCTCATACAAAAAGGTTTTTTTCGAGCAACAAAGGTACAATTATTTGTTGAAATGAACAATGGGAGGGATGGGGGAAAATCAATGCTTTCGTAGGAAGCAAAACTGGTGAAACTTTAGAGGAGATTGCCACATTGCTGCGCTTGCAATGCCAGCAACTGTTCTTTAGTGGGGGTGCAAAGGAAGTTCTAAACAAACTACTGATAATCATGAAATATTTGTGATGATTTGTTAATTTATCAGATTGTTTTTATAGTTTTGTGCGGGAAAACAATATTGTTATATGGACTAAGTCAAAACATACAAAATAAAAGATATTAATGACGAACAAAAGCTTTATTAAACAAAAACACAGAACTATGAATTCAATAACTATACTTGGATATCCCTGACGTAGGAATACGATCGGAACAGCACCAAACTTTGAACACGCAAAGTGATTACGATAAGCTATTTGCCGTTTACCGTGAAGACAATTTGACGAAAACAATTACATCGCAGCGAAAATTTTGAAATTACTTGAAGAGCATAAAAGAATTGCTTTAACTTGCTTTGAAGCTGATATTTGTCAGTGCCACCGTAAACATTTAGCAGAAGCAATTCAAAAACTACCCGATTTTAAATATGAAGTAAAACACCTATAACAATGGCCTTAACTAAAATTTTAATTGCAGTAAAAACCTATCATGCAATTTCCGGTAAAAATGTGTAATTGCTTTTTTATATGCTGAACTTTACATTTAGCTAATCCCCCACCCCCATCAAAACAAAAAAAATGAAAATCAAAACCCACAACATAAACAACACAAAAATTGCCGAAGTGCTTTCTGAAACCACCATCATCAACAAAATTGAAGACGGGATAGACATATTAGGCAACCTCTATTATCAGGGTTTTGATAAAATTGTCATTCACAAAAAAAACATCACGCCGGCATTTTTTGACCTTAAAACCGGAATTGCGGGTGAAATACTTCAGAAATTTTCAACTTATCGTGTCCGGTTAGCTATTGTAGGTGATTTCTCCAAATACAAGAGCAAAAGCCTGAATGATTTTATTTATGAAAGTAACAAAGGAAAACACATCAACTTTGTTGCTTCTTGCACGGAAGCAATCGAAAGACTTTCAAAATAATCTTCTTCTCTTATGAACGACATAGAAAAATACATCCAGCAATTTCCGGAAGAAACCCAGGAAATCCTGAACAAAATCAGAGCATTAATTAAAGAGTATGCACCGGATGCTGAAGAGCTAATCACGTATGGCATGCCGGGTTATAAAACGAACAAAAAGCCCTTGGTATATTTTGCAGCTTTTAAAAACCACATCGGCTTTTTCGCAACGCCTTCGGGTCATACCGAATTCAAAGATGAACTTTCAGAATACAAACAAGGGAAAGGTTCTGTTCAATTTCCCCTTGATCAACCGATTCCTTATGAACTGATTACGAGAATTGTGAAATTCAGGGTGAAGGAGAATGCAAAATGAATTGCAACAATCAACCAACAAACTGCATCTTAAACAGTAAACTATCAAAAACGAAAATCATGAAAAATCCAGTTACTCTTGCAGTTTTAAGTTTATTGATGATATTTAGTTCATGCAGCAAAGATGGACTTGAGTTAAGCTCAAAGGATTATTCTGGCGAATCAGGATTAAATAGCGGTAATAATAGTCAGGCTCAAGCCGGTTTAGTAACAGCCGGAGAATGGAACGACCTGAACAATTGGGAGTTTTGGGGAAATTTATTGAACAATCAGGAATTTTCGAACATGCCTGCGTATTGGGGTATTTTTACAAATAACAGAATAGCTGTTGCCGTTCAAAATCAAGGTATACCCGCTATCAATGCAAAGGTAGAACTGTTGAGAAATGAATCGGTAATTTGGTCGGCAAGAACCGATAACTTAGGTTACGCTGAATTATGGATTAGCACGTTTCAAAAAGAAGATGCTGTCGATTTAAGCTCATTGACGCTGAAAATCAATAATATATTGCAAAATCAGGGTTTAGTTTTATTTGAAAATGGGACAAACCAGTTCAACATCAATGGTGTTAGTGATCAAACAAATAGAGTAGAAATATCATTCATTGTTGATGCTACCGGTTCGATGGGCGACGAATTAGAGTTTTTGAAAGAAGATTTAAAAAGTGTAATTGATAGTGTGAAGCTTGATGATTCAAATCTTGCCATCTACACATCTACCGTTTTTTATAGAGATGAAGGAGATGCATATGTAGTACGGAAATCGGAGTTTACAAATGATTTGAATAAAACGATTGATTTTATTAAGAAGCAAAAAGCGGATGGTGGAGGCGATTTTCCTGAAGCTGTGCATACTGCTCTCAATGCCGCAATTAATGAATTGCAATGGTCTGAAGTTGCCAAAACCAGAATCGCTTTCTTGGTATTAGATGCTCCTCCTCACTATACACCAGCAATATTAAATAGTATTCATAATTCAATTAAGCAAGCAGCCCAAAAAGGAATTAAAGTGATACCTATTACTGCAAGTGGAATTGATAAGGAAACCGAATTCTTAATGCGATTTATGGCTATTCTAACTAATGGCACGTATGTGTTTATAACCAATGACAGTGGCATTGGAAATGATCACTTAGAAGCAAGTGTTGGAGAATATCAGGTTGAACAACTTAACAGCTTAATGATTAGATTAATAAAAAAATATTCAGAATAAAACGGTAAAAAAAGATGAAATATTAATCAATTATCTTCGCCGAACTAGCATTTACAAACAACACATTACCCAATTTGTCGTAGCCTTCAAAAACCTCCCGATCGTTTTGTTTTACTTCTTCGGGAATGAATCCGATAATTGTCAAACCAGCTTCGGATGAATATTGGTTGATTAAATCTTTTACAGAAACATCTTTTTGCCTGATCACAATCTCAACATTTTGACTGAATATCGGCATTCGCCCACTTATAATCAATTCATTCATCCATGCTTTCATTATTTCTACCTCATTATCTTTACAAACATAATGAATCTTGATGTTGCTTTTCTTCCAATCAGGGTGACCTAAGATTATGAAACTGGTAAGAATCATGAGGTTGGCATTCATCTCATCAAAAGTGTTTATCCATAAATGAATCCCGTTTTTGTAATAAATTGGCTTTCGGCTAACTCCCAGAATACAAATATCAAAGTCACCAGCATTGACTAATTTATAATTATCAATGATTATATCCAGTTCGTCCGGTTCATCCTTGTCATAATCAAAAATGATCATGTTGTTTTCCATGCCTGCAATACCAGGTAATTGAATCGCTTGCACGATGGCTGAAGTATTCGATGGAGAAACAATGGTATCGACATAAACACTGTTTTCAGTCTCAATGTTTCGCAGTATTTGCTCAAGCTCATTTTTAGCCTGCTCACTGGTTTCCCTTGAATAGAAATCCTTGATGAAATGTAAATAGGTTCCAAACCCAAATTTATAAGAGATCCAGTTTAACAGCCTAAGCGCATGATCGTACTTAAAAGTATTTTTTGAAATGCAAATTGCACTGGGACGCCATTCTTTTTCGACTCGGGTTACTTTTTGCTTTTGAATATAAACCTGTAAATGCCTGTTTATCTGAAATATTGAGTTTGCAAAGATGGACTCCAAACCTTTTCTGTTTTTGTGCAGTGTACTGATATAAATGTAAAGTAAAACTAAGATCCCAAGTGCCAAAATGGTATACAAAACACTAAACTGAAACATAATCCAAACAGATGCAACAAAACCAATCAGTGAGAAAAACCACTTGGATTTAAAAGAAGGACGGTAGGAAGGTGAAGATCCAAAATGATTCAAAAAGGAAATCAGACAGATTGAACCATAAGTTACTAAGAAAAACATCGAGATAATTTGAGCAACGATATTTACATCTCCAACAGCAACAAAAAACAAGGCAATGATGCATGTTATGATTGATGCATTACGTGGTTCGCCGTCTTTTTCAGTGCTGCTTCCGAGCCATTCATTTATTTTTGAATGAGGAAAGGACTTATCATTTGCCAATGCCTGCAAAGTACGAGGGGCAACCATAACTGACCCTAAAGCAGATGAAATGGTGGATGCAGCCAAACCTAACGGGATGATTAAAAAGCCCCAAACAGCTATATCACCCATAATAAATTGATTATTTGCCAAATCCGTCGGACTTGCCGAGCTGGCTAATTTATAAGCTATAAACACGTAAATAATCATGCCTATAAATGTTGCAGAGATTGTTCCTATCGGAATTGATTTGCCGGGGTTTCTCAAATCTCCTGACAATCCCACTCCTGCAGTCATACCGGTGAATGCAGGAAATATAATGGCAAAAATCAGAAAGAAACTATTTTCATTTCTAAATTCAGCATTGGCAAAAGAAAAACCTGATTCTGAAGCGTAATCAGTTGAACCAAGAAAAAACATCAGCAGAGAAATTGCCAAAATTGCAACAATAAAATACAATGCTTTTACACCCAAATTAGCTCCCTTGCGAATGATCAGAAAAGCCAATAACATCATAACAGGAATACTGATGACTTGACGGGGCAAAATAACATCAAATTTATCTTTTATAAAATCAAAGAAAAATGAAAAAGCTTCTGTAAATGCAATGACATAAAATGCCACACTAATTGCCTGCGAAAAATACAAAACAGTTCCGATGGTGGCTCCGATGTTTAGTCCGAATGATCTGGAAACAATGAAGTATTCACCGCCTCCCTCAACCCGTTTGTTTGTTGCAATTTCGGATATGGCGAGTGCCGTCGGAATTGTGATGATATGACCAAGCAAAATGATAAATATTACTCCCCAAAAACCTATCGTACCAACTGCAAACCCAAAACGAAGAAAAAGAATGGCTCCTAAAATAGTTGATATTGCAGTAAAAAAAACCGGTGCTGTACCAAATTTCTTGGGTTTTTGCATGCTTATTTTTTTTAAAATTATGCTTGTAAATCTTTTATAAAAATTTTATTCTCACTTTCAGTTAATTGCTCATTAAATCCAATTTTCCTCAGGTATTGTTGATGCATCGGATGCTTTGTTTCACATACAAGTTGACGAATACCCTGATCTTGCATGAATTGGATATTCTTTTGATAAATGTATTTTGCCGGCTGGAGATCGCGGTAAGATGCTGAAACAAAATCCAGGTGAATGTGGAGCTGATCACCCTTTTTGATACCAAAAAATACTCCTGCAACCAAAGCATCTCTAAGCAATAACAGTGTTATGGTATTTGATTTTTGAATATCATCATTGATTAATACTTGCTCAAACTTAGGAAAAAAGCTTGCTATTTCCTGCTTATTAAAATCCAGATAATACCTGACATAAGTATCTTGCAAGTTCGTACTGATGACCTTAAATGTTTCTTTCCTGTTGTAGATTTTTGTAAGATAATAGATATTGGCACATACAATAAACAAATTCAGTAATCCAACCGGCAAAGAACCGATCGCAAAACCGTAAAAAGAAAATATCCCTGCGCCTAATAAATTATACCACCTGAGTTTGACAATGGAACTCATGGTTAAAGATACGGCAACTAAAACAGAACTGACATAGCCTATCCATTCTAAATAACTGATATTGAAAAGCATAATTTTTGTATAGTTAATTATTGATCAATTGAATTCTTTAAGTAACGAATTTTTGAACTGTTTAGTTCGGTTTATAATAGCTTTGTGCTTCTACCAATACTTTTTTCATATTGGTTATCCTGTTTGCATTGGAAGGGTGCGTACTCATGAACTCCACAACTGATGTTGTTTCATTTGCCGACATTCTCTCCCAAAATACCAACGCTTCGCTGGGATTATAACCAGCCATCGCCATGAATATCAAACCAAGTCGGTCAGCTTCGTATTCATGTTTTCTCGAATATGGAAGAACTACACCTATTTGAGCACCCAAACCATATAAAGTCTGCAAACCTGCTCGTGTGAGATCCGATTTTTGACCAACAAATAAATCAGCAGCAGCGGCGCCGTACGACAACAGCATTTGTTGACTCAAACGTTCTTTGCTGTGTTTGGCAACAGCATGTGCAATTTCGTGTCCCATGACAACTGCAAGCCCTGCTTCAGTTTGTGTGAACGGCAAAATCCCTTCAAAAAACACGACTTTACCCCCGGGCATACAAAAGGCATTAACTGCTTCGTTTTTTACCAGATTAAATTCCCATTGATAATTAACTAATTCGGACTCCAGCCCATTGTTTTTCAGATAATTCTCCACTGCATTTGCAATGTTATTCCCGGTTTTCTTTACCAAGTTGGTGTTTATATAATCCTTTGAAAGAGGAACAGAATCGATGAACTGCTTGTAACTTTGTAAACTCATCGTATTTAAGTCTGCATCAGAAATCAAAAATAACTGCTTCCTTCCTGTAATTAAAACTTGCGAACAAGAATTTAGAAGAAGGATGAAAATTAATAATAGAAAGCTAATCTTTTTCATGATATCTATTGTTGTTTTTATAAGTAAAACATGCAAATATACAGATTCTTAGGTTATAAACACGGTAGTTTTAAAGTAATTGGTGTTAAAACATATTAACTCCTGATGCGCATTAATAAAGTATATATGTATATCCGTATAATCACTATTATGCATGCATGCATTATCAATGTTTCAAAATTCTGATTTACTGAGTTGACAAAAAAAATAAATAATTACAATAAATCATTAAGCACGGCTTAATTTATTTAACAATTATCACTACCTTTGCACCAAATTTTTTGTATGAAAAGAATAGGCGAAAGAATAAAACGAAAGCGAGAGCAATTAAGCTTGCAACTCAATGAATTAGCAAAAAAGGTTGGAATAAGCTCCAGTGCTTTATCGCAAATTGAGAATGCCAAGGCTTTTCCGACTATCGTTACCCTGAAGCATATTGCAGAAAATTTAAATACAACCGTGGGAGATTTAATCGGCGAAAACGAAGCCGAAAACATGCCTTTGGTCAGAAAAAAAGACATTAAACTGCTTGCAACCAACGAATTTGGGGCGGATGTATTTTCCATTTCAAATCAAGGACTTAACAAAATAATGGACACATTCATCATTTGTTTTCCGGAAAAATCAAATAGCATGGGATTATTCGGTAAACAGTCGGGACAGATTTTTTGTTATTTGGTAAAAGGCGAATTAGAATTTGAGTTGGATCATCAAACATATATGCTCGAAGAAGGAGATAGTGTTTATTTCAATGCCCGTAGAAATTTCAGATTTTTAAATTCAAGTAAATACACAGCCGAATTACTGTGCGTTACTTCTTTTAAAAACATCTCAAACATAAATAGTTAAGTATCACTTCATATTATTTATTTCAAGTATTTCAGGTATAAAAAACATTTAATTTAAAAAATGAACAGTTTTATTACAAATTTAGAAAAAAGAGGTATTCAGTTACCTGCGGAGGCAGTTGACGTTTTAAACAACTGCAAGGGGTTCACTGTATTCAACAGTGTGGATGAATTAGCTTTAGCTGCTTTAGGTGGCGAAGGTAAAAGCACCTATGAAGTTAAGTATGAAATTCCGGGAAAAGGACTTTACACTGAAGCAATCGTTCATCGGGTTAATAATGGGGTATCTGCTAACTACACCGACCCATATATGCGTCGCCGCGACCCCGACACCATGGCAATAGCTGATGATGAGCCAACGGACAAAGAAACATTCAAAGCAAAATTCGGATATGAATTCAATAGTTTAAAAGCGGAAACATACTCCTGGCTTAAAACCCAGGAATTGGCAGTGTTTTTCTATTTTGCAGGTCGCGAAGGCATCGGGATAAGCGGAATGGCTATTGCACCGGCTAATGCCGGTTTCTTTGCCATGGGATTGGCAATGCTGCAAGTCATCGTTCCAGTAAACGAACTTCCTGACAATATGGAACTAGACTCAATCATCTATGTTGCACCAACTTTCAGGCATACCCATTTCGATGGAAAACAAATTGTGGTACATAACCGCGAAGATAATCGACACGAGATATTCTCATACAACCTGTATCCGGGACCAAGCGCTAAAAAAGGGCTGTACGGTGCATTGTTGACCAAAGGAGAAAAAGAAGGCTGGATTACGGCACACTGTTCGACCGTTCAGGCTGTGAGTCCTTATGATAACACCACAACTTTCATGCATGAAGGCGCCAGCGGCGGCGGTAAAAGTGAAATGTTGCAACACATCCTACGTGAACCGAACGGACAGGTGATGATTGGTGAAAATAAAGTTACCGGCGAACGTCGATTGATTAACCTACCCTTATTTTCATCGTTTAATCCGGTGACAGATGATATGGCCATGTGTCATCCTTCCATTCAGAAAAACAATGGCAAACTAACTGTTTTGGATGCAGAAAATGCCTGGTTTATCCGCGTAGATAGTATACTTGAATATGGTGATGATCCCTTTTTGGAAAAAATCACCATCAGCCCCCCAAAACCATTGTTGTTCCTGAATTTAAAATCAAACCCTGATAGTACGGTTTTAATCTGGGATCATATTGAAGATGAACCGGGGAAACGCTGTCCGAATCCACGGGTTATCCTCCCACGGGATATTGTTCCAAATGTAATTGGAACGCCGGTTTCGATTGATGTTAGGAGTTTCGGTGTTAGAACGCCACCAAGTTCTGCTGAAAACCCGAACTATGGCATACTTGGTATGTTTCATATTCTTCCGCCGGCATTGGCTTGGTTGTGGCGGTTAGTTTCTCCACGGGGTCATGCTAATCCGAGTATTGTTGGAGGAATAGGAATGGGTTCAGAAGGAGTCGGATCCTATTGGCCATTTGCCACCGGTAAAAGGGTTGAGCATGCCAACATGTTATTGCAACAAATTATTGAAACTCCGGCAACACGTTTCACGTTGGTACCTAATCAATACATTGGCATTTGGAAAGTTGGTTTCAAACCACAATTACTCATGCGTGAATACCTGACCCGTCGCGGTAATGCGAAACTCAGAAAAGATCAGTATCAACCAGCCCGTTGTCCGCTTTTAGGTTATGAATTAAACTACTTGACCATTGAAGGAGCTAAAATCCCTTCCAGATTTTTACAAGTACATAAACAAACTGAAATGGGAACAGCAGGATATGATCAAGGGGCTGAGAAATTGTATGATTTCTTTAAAAAAGAATTACAACAATATCTAGTTCCTGAATTGAATCCACTTGGAAGGCAAATCATTGAGGCTTGTTTGAACGGTGCAAAAGTAGAAGATTATCATCAATTTATTGCAATGGAATAGTCTCAAAAAATTCATAAAAGAAGCCGGTTACTCTTAATTTATAAGGGTACCGGCTTTTTTTTAGAAAAATTTCTTCCTGTTGAGAAACAGTAGATAGCTAAAAGCCATCAACATCATCGGTAATAACCCATTACCAACCGGCACATTTGCCAATGGACCTCCTGTCGGATTCCCTCCCGGATGCGTGATATCATTATCATAATAATCACTGAATGGATTAGGGGGAGCGGATCGTAGGCTGTTGCTATTTGAATTTAAACCAGACGACCCAACAGCCAGAAGACCTTGTCCCCCGCCTTTTTGACCAGAACCTGATGATGTCGTGCCGGATTTAAACAACCCAGTGAAAGGACTTCCCATTCCACCAACAGAGTTCGATTCATTTTCGATATTATTATAATTAAACCCTTTTGCAGGATAGAGATTCGAATATACATTTAACTGAGTGTTTTTACTCACAGCACCTGGTTGCTTAACAGAAAACGGACTAGTCTGTAATAAATCTTTATTAAATACCGGAATTAATCCCTTCTGGTTCAAATTCCCACTTGAAGGAGTTACGTTTGAACTTTGAACACCAGAGAAATCAACACCGGGAAGCGTACGAACAGCATATTCAGGTGCTGTAAAGCTTTGCTCTACACCGAAATTGATAAATACAAGTCCAATACAAAGTACAATGATACAAAATATTATATACAAAAACTCTTTCATTAACAACCTACTGTTTCAATAAGATTTTTTTAATTATTCTTTCATTTCCGGCATAAGCCTTCAATAAAACAATTTCGTCCGTGTTCTTTACAGTCAAAGAATTTACTCCCTGTTCCATTTTTTGTTGAAGTAACAATCTGCCTGACATATCATATAGATCTATCATACCTGTTTCAGTAGTTAAATTCTGAATCAGAATATGATTATCTGTATAATATATTTCAATTAAATCGACCGATTGAATCTCATCAACTTCCACCCTTCTACTCATGATCCTAAATCGATTTGTTTTTTTATAATTACCGGAGCTAAAATTATATCTGGTGGTATCAGCACCTATTTCCACAACCTTATTATCAAATAAATCCACTAAATACATTTCAGGATAAATATCGTTCAACCCATTATTAACTAAAGTAAGCGAATACTCACTATCTTTTCCAGGCTTAAAATCCAAATTGATGTGATTAAAATCATCCACTGTGTTAACTTGCAAATTTCCTGCAGACTCTCTGAAATAGATGACTGCAGAAGCATCTCCTTTAAATATCTTATAACCATCCCATCCATTATCAAAATTTCTGCTTGCATTCGGTTCGTGCAGCAACCAAAGCCTGTCTGACGATTTACTACCTGCAAGATCAACACGTAAATATGGAGTGTGAGATATTTTCTTAACACGTTGCTTTTGCACATTCTGCGAGGCAGATGCATATGGAATCGTAATACTTCCATTGTTTGATGTTGCTCTTACAATAAATCCTTGCATGGAGGGTATTTCAGGAAGAATTAGAGATGCTGCATTTTGCGGAACTGCTAAATATTGACCTCTATCCGTTCCGAGGCGACCATTACCCGAGTCGGCATTCCAGTCATCATACGATCCTGAATTGTAAACATAAACAGTTGCTTCCGTATTGTTTCCGAAAACAATATCTTCAATCTTTATGGATGCAGTATACGGATTGGATAATACATGTTGTCCCGAATAATAGGGTACCCCAGACTTACTGAGTACAATCGTTGTATCTTTATTTTCAAGAACACCTTGAAATGTGTAAATTTTTTCTTCGTTCTGTACAATCTCATATCCTTTGAAAGAGGTCAGTATGTCATAAATCGTCAACTCTTCCCATTTAGAGAATTCTATAGAAGCCTCATTCCATTTACGTACCCATGCACCTTCAAAACTCGGAATTGCAGCAAGTGTGCGCATTGGAATACCGAAATACTGCCAATTAAATTTCGCATCATCGTCCTGTTCAAGATTTTCATCCACAAAGGCAACCGAATGCATCTCTACAGTTGCTGAAACAGGTGATGATAATGCATTCTGAAATATTAAAGTGCCGTTTGGAGAAAGTGTACTGGCCTTGACAAGAATATTATTTGCATTGGTATTATTTATTGTTGTTTTCACCTCCAATTGCGATGCAGGTTCAATGATTATTTTACCTGAATTTCCTATTTGAATTATTGATTTACAAACAGCATCAGATACAGTAACCGAAGTTTCATCAAGCACGGTAACAATATCATATTCATTAGGGATACGGCCTACATTCCATCCGGCAGAAGAATTCCAGTTTCCATTACCATTTTTAAAAATCATAGAATATTCTACGGGTCCAATATCAATGATGCCGTCGTATATTCTTTCGTTGCCGTTAATGTCTTTCTGTGGCAATCCAGAGTCGGAAGAACCTGCATTCACGAGTATTGATAGAGGAGAAAGATAATAGGAAGAAGTATTATTTGGCACAACTAATTGATCTTCATAATCCGATTCCGATGAAAGTGCTATATTACCTGCTCCAGGAGGCGCTGTGCCAGCCCTCACGGCAGAATAACTTATTTGTACGGCGCTGCCTGTCTCCGGATAATCGGGGTCGTTATAAATATACGAATTTTTGACCGTCAACGAACCTGAAACACCACCAATTGGTTGTTGCGCCCTTGCACCCTGCATTAAAATGAAAGCAGGCAAAAGAACCCAGAACAGCGTTTTATATGTTGTAGTTCTACTCACAATTTTAATCTCTACTTACAATAATCATTGGACGAAAATTAAGGGCAGTTGCTTTTGCCGGATTAAGTCCGGTTACTGTTTCTCCATCAGCAGTACTTAAACTCCATGCATTAGTCATAGAATTTTCGTTGGCTACCCAATATCCTGTACTTGTTGACAGTGGGGTTTTTCCCAGTTCGCTCATTATTTCATTGATAACCGATAAGTTCCGCAACAATTCACGCATTTGTCCTCCCGAAGGCAGAAACCATTGACCGACTGTAGCCGGCGTACCATATTCTGCACAATATTTAGCGGCACAATTACCTACAGTAGCGGCGCCTCCATAACCCGCAAGAATAGCTTCCGTATTTGCCTTACCATCTAAGTCAGTAACGACATAGGCTGGAGAATTATAATTGTATAAATCAGGTATATCCACATTATTTGGTCCCCAATGCATTGGTGCAGGTTCGTCCACCGATACAATCCAGAATTGCGCATTGATATAATCGTTATTGGCGTTCGACCAGAAACATACACCCAGCACATTACTTTTTATACTGTCGGGGATTGGTTTTAAATTACCTGCACTGTCGTACGTGGGAGAATAAACAGTACCATCACCCAGATACATATCTCCTGCAATCATAATTTCTTTGCTTAAATACAAATTACCATAAACATTACAGTTAAGAACTTCACCGGAAGTACCCGCAATGCCAAAACCCATACTTGCATAATTTGTATGTACAATACTATTTATTAATTTACCATTATTCTGTATATACACGCCACCTCCTTCGGAGATTTGAGCGAAAACTCCGAAATGCAACATACACAATACAACGAATAACGTAAATAATTTTTTCATCATTATCAACTTAATACGATTTCTTTGTTACAGGGAATGCATAACCTCCGCCTGAAGTTTTTCCGGTTATACCGATGTATCCGTTTTGATATCCGTTCCATGCAATATAAGTCCAGGCATTGTTTATACTATTTTCTGTAGAGCTCCAGTAAACCCCATTTGGGAATAAGGTGCCGCCACCGCCAATCCATCCTATCAACCTTGCTCCGGCATCCATTTGTAAATGGACGTCCGTTAATTTCGACATTTCGCCGGCTGACGGCAAGTACCATTCACCTTGCGTACCTGAAGGTATATTGTAAGTTTCCACATACCGAAACGCAGAAGATGAGTTCCAACTGGTCAATCTCCACTGACCTGTTCCCCAGCCACCAGTTCCCTGAACCATTAATACGTTATTTACATAATTCAGAACCGTTTGAGTATTTTCTTCTCCATCCATATCGGCAAGAGCGGTAGCTGAAGTGCTAATATTCGTAAGAGGCGTTTGAAAAGCAGAACCTGTCCACGTACGGCCGCTTCCATTTTGTCCGAGAATCAAAATAGTCTTGCTTGTCGGAGCGGGGTCAACATAAAAAATAACACCTTGAGCGACTGCTTTATTCGGATCAGGGAAACCTCCCGGCAAGGTGGCAGTAAGTACTCCGCCGCTTAACGTATACGCAGGCTTTACAATAGTATCATTTCCTCCGTTTATTCCTTTATAATAAATATCTCCAATACTTGCCACAAAGCTACCGGGTATTACCGATGGTGAAGGAGGCATTTTTGCTGCTATATTGTTCCTTATAATACTATTTCGTACAATTCCGCCATCAATCAATACACCGCCACCGGCTGCATTAATAGGAGTCACGTCGGTTGAGTCATAAGCATATCCCTGAGTGATAACAAATCCATCGAGTATTCCATACACGGTCGCCACCCTGTGTGAGTAGTCACCATCTAAAACACTCTGCTGAGCAGTTGTTGCATTTCCCGGATAGATACGTTGATTGTAAGTTTCGGTATTCTCCGGGAAACCTCCAATCAGTGTGACTCCGGAAGGAACAATTATTTCATCCTCCAAATACACCCCGACAGCCACCCAAATGGTCGTTTCACCGGATACACCAGACAATGCGTCTGCTATGCTATTATGATTAGTTGCACCTCCAATGGTGGAAATGAAATTAACCGTCCGGTCAGGAACTTGAGATGACAGGAAAAAATTGATGAATATACAGATAAAAAAGAATGTAAACTTTCTCATATACATATTGGCAAGTATCCACTTACCTATTTTTATCTCTTGTCATATGAGTTCGTATTTGAGACTCAACAACAAATTAGATAATTTATAATTCTACCAGATAATTTTTCAATACAATTAATATCTGACAGGGAATCAGTAATTAATCATTCTTATTAAATTTCACTGTGCAAAGATAATAAATTCAATTATAAACTATATAGCAATCTCAGAAATTTCATATTAAATAAAGTTATTTACAACCCAAATACATGTTAAATGAAGTTAATCGACTGTTAAATCAACTGTTACCTTAAATATAAAAAGCATTAGAATATTCAAAAATCACTTAGGGTTGAATGAAATTGATGTCTTTTTAACAATTTCTTCCAATTCAATATGTTTACAATTTAAGAAGATATCATTATGAAAATCATCGAGTTTGCGTAAAAGATAGAGTAATGTATGCTGTTCTTTGACGGTAAGATTCCCGACAACAACTTTTGAAACCAAACTCATTTGAGGTAAAATTGAAATTAACTCCAACCTGCCTAAAGGGGTAATCTTAATTCTTTTACTCCGTCTATCTTGTTCATCGTCAAACTGAGAAATAAAACCTTTCTTCATCAGCCTGTTAATAATTTCAATACCGGATGTTTTCTCCATGACTTGAATATTGATTAGCTGTTGTTTTGATGCGCTTTCGTATGTTAACAATGTAATCAAGAATGAAAACTCATCTGCTGAATTTATTTGGCTATCTTTCAAAGCTTTTTTGATATAGCTTTTGGCATACCTAAAAAGTAAAGTAACCAATATGGAAACGTCAGTGGCAATTTTGTTATCTGAGAATTGTTCCGTCAAAAAATCATCTTGTCCCCCACTAATTGCAACTCTTTTTAGGGATTGTCCTTCTATATGATTATTGACAAAACCTATAAAATCAAGCGTGCTCAACTCCTTTTCATTCTCTTCATTATCAGCAACATAGATTTCAAGATAATTTAGCAAATCAAATATTATATCTTTTGTTTTCATGAATTTTCCGTTATAATGTGCAAAAATATATATTTTATTGTACAAGTCATGCAATATTTAGAACATTTTTGCACTTATTTTTTTTTTATAATACAAATATGTTCTATATTTGCGAACAAATTAGTACGAATATGGACATTTACAACCAAACTAGCTTCAAGACTTCAAAGTTTATAACGAAGTCATACAGCACATCATTCTACATGTCAACAAGACTTCTTGAACAGGAGACACAAAAGGCAATTTTTGCCATTTATGGCTTTGTTCGTTTTGCAGACGAAATTGTGGATACTTTTCATGAATTTGATAAAGAACAGTTGTTAACTGATTTTGAGTCTGATCTAAAAAAAGCAATTGCTAATAAAGTAAGCATGAATCCTGTACTCCATGCTTTTCAGTTGGTTGTAAATCACTATAAAATTCAATATGAACTGATTGATGCTTTTATGAGAAGCATGCGAGCAGATTTACAAAAACAAATTTATGAGAGCAAGCATGAAACAGAGAACTATATATTTGGTTCGGCTAATGTTGTAGGTTTGATGTGTCTTAAAGTATTTACTAACGGTGATGAAATAGCTTATGAAAAACTCAGGGAACCTGCAATGAAACTAGGTTCTGCGTTTCAAAAAGTAAATTTTTTGCGTGATTTGCATACCGACATTCACGATTTACAGCGTTTCTATTTTGGAGCATATGATTTTAAAGACTTCAATGAAGAAGCAAAATGTAGCATCATTGATGAAATTAAGGTGGAATTTGACGAAGCCTATGCGGGTATTCAACAATTACCCGGTCGTTCAAAACTTGCTGTTCTGACAGCTTATTTTTATTATCTTAGTTTGCTGAAAAAGATTGAAACAACACCAGCATGTGAGATTATGGATATGAGAGTTCGTGTACCTAACTTCATAAAAACTCTTTTGCTGATAAAAGCAATGTTTATGTATAAACTTAAGTTGATTTGAAAATGAATGATAATGATGTGATATTGGTTGACTTAGAAGATGTTGCAATCGGCAGCATGAATAAGATGGAGGCGCATCACGGTGCTCAATTACACCGTGCTATTTCGGTATTCATTACGAATAGTAAAGGTGAATGGTTACTTCAACAACGTACACTCGAAAAAGACCATTCGAAAGGTCTGTGGTCGAATGCATGCTGCAGTCACCCGGCTCCCTGCGAGGA
>JAUSNQ010000072.1 GCA_030655595.1 Paludibacter sp. | reverse complement strand
CTTTGCTCCAATCACGTATTTGCTTATAGGGAAATTCCTGCACGGTTTTGCCTGCAAAAGGCAAAAGAAACTCCAGCGCTTTGCTTATATTTCGTCCATCTGCAGAGTTAGCATGATACAAATCTATTCCCAGACCTTTCGCCATGTAGCACATATCTAGGATATGATCCAAATTAAACACAGAATAACCTAAAGCGGTGGTCCTGGCCAACTCGAGCGGCTGCGAACCATCCGGTTCTATCTGCGCAAACAACCTGCGAGAGGGAAATTCGTCTAGATATTTTCTTGCAATATCTTCTTTTCCTACAAACAAGGAAAATCGCACAACCTGCACATCATAAGCCGTACCGTGATTGTTTTCGGCCTCAAATTCTTCTTTGCCAATTGGAGAAGTAATCATCCAGTCGAGGTAAGCACTAAACCAATCATGCAATCCCTGCTGATCTTTTTTGGTAAATCTTTTAGATGTTTTCAGCAATTCAACTGACTCGAGCATTTCCACGAAAGAATAAGTATCAATAATGCCAAAACCGCGTCCCATGCCGTTATTATGTCCGGGAACAGTCTGACCGTAGTTCAAATGCGGATTCATTTTTGTCTTTTTATCCAAAAACCACTTTCGGAGGTGGTCAACTGCTTTTGCAGCGTATTTATCATCTTTGGTAAGATAAAATGCCAATGAAAGCAATTTCACGCCCCGTGTCATTTGCGATAAAGGAATCCTGTCTAATTTTTCGATTTCGGGGTTCGACAAACCGTCTTTGCGGATATAAGGCAAGCCATCTTTGGTATCCGGATTTGGCCACCAATATCTTCCCATACTCATGTAATCATGCTTATCGCCACTTGGCGGAACCATTTGTTTATCGACAACCGTGATAATTCTTTTGGTTAGTTCCTTATCGGCATCACGAATCACAAGCTTTGTAGCCTCAGAAGACATAGATCTTGCCTGTTGCATGCTTTCGGTGTTCCAGATAAGCGGCTGACCGACAATCAAGACCGGAAACAAGAAAAAAACAGTAATGAGAAGAGCTATTTTATTTATCATATTGAAATTGTTTAAACATTATTTGACTGCATCTAACAACGGTTGAATGAAAGCTTTGATTTCATTGTTGATTTGCGTGTTTTCTTCACGGGTAAATTTCCCATGTCCTCCACCTATGATCACTGTATATTGATGCTTCACCCCTTTTTCTTCCAGTTTAGTTGCAAGCACATCTGAAGAAAACGGTTTTGGAACCACTTTATCGAGATCCCCATGTACGGTATAAGTTGGTGGCGTATCAGCATTTACAAGATGAACGGGTGAAAGTGATTTGACAAACAACTCATCCTGTTTCCGGTCACCCAACCACGCTGCTGCAGATGAAGCATTTCTGACCGTCCACAAGTCCGCCGGACCATATTTATTGATAACCGCCAACACTTTGATGGTACCTGCATAATCATTACAATGTGTATCGAACCTCCTGTCGTTTTGCAGATAACCTGCTACCAGGGCTAAATGAGCACCAGCAGAACCTCCCTGTAATACAATTTTTCGCGGATCAATATTCAAAGTTGCTGCGTTTTTTAATAAATACTGCATCGCACAACGCACATCTTCAACCGCTGCAGGCGCCGTAGCTTGGGGTGTCATTCGGTATTCAACATTGGCAACAGCAAAACCCATGTCCGTAAAAGGTTTGAAACTGGTTTGATCTTCTTTTCGCCCCCTTGCCCAACCACCACCATGCATGTGGATTAAAACAGGCGTTGGTTCTGAGGCATTCACAGGATAATAAAAGTCTAAACGACACATTGCAGGAGAGGCGTCCGAGTATTGAACGTCTATCATTTCAGCATAATTCTCTGGTAAATTTGCTTTTTTGGGTACCCCTGCAGCAGTTATTTGTGATGACGGTTGATTTTGCGCCTCAACCGAGACTACGCAAAACGTAAAAAGCAATATGTAGTATATGTACTTCATCTTAATTTAAACTTGAACAACCATTTAATTAATTAGAATTTTCTGAACAAAGTCAGTTTTATCGATCTGTATTTTAAGTATATAAAATCCATTTTGAGGAACGCTGAATGTTTTATCTTTTGTAATCAGCATTTCTTTTCCTAAAGCATTCAGGACTGTCACACTGATTTCTTCTTCGCTCAAAATAGTTATTTTACGATCCGAAACCCCGTATTTTATTCCTCTCTCCTGAAAGGATTTCACGTCCGAGTTTGCTTCCTGTATGGCAATCACTTCACTCAAAAACTGTATGACTTCTATCTCATATTGAGTATTATAAGCTGAAAGGAAACCACCGTGACCACCTCCCGGAACCGTTGTGAATTTATTTTTTACTCCTGCTTGTTCCAAAGCAGCTTGTAAAATTACCGACTGACTGTATGGTACAGTAGGGTCAGCATCTCCGTGAATAATGTATGTCGGAGGTGTGTTCGCATCTATCATATCCACTGGAGAAATGGATTGTACAAAAGCCTGATTTGTGGCATTATCTCCGAGCCAACTTGCCAAAGAACTATAAAACAAGAAATCACTCAATTTCGAGGGCCCGTATTTATCAATCACAGCCATCACTTTAATTTCATCTGCATACGGTTCTGTATCGTTGTCATATATCCGGTTGTTCTGCAAATATCCGGCTGTCAACGCCAAATGTCCGCCCGCCGAACCTCCCTGAAAAATAATTTTACTTTTATCAATATTCAGCGCTTCTGCATGATGCAAAAGGTAAATCATGGCACCACGAACATCCTCAACAGCAGCAGGAGCCAACGCCTCGTATCGCATGCGGTATTCAACATTGGCTACAGCATATCCCTGGTTAAAATACATATTGAATCCGCCCTGTTGCTCTTTTTCTCCACTTACCCAGCCGCCACCATGCATGTTGATTACCACTGGTACCGGTTTTTCGGGATTAGTCGGGTAATAAATATCCATGCGGGTATTCGGACTATTCACGTTTTTATATACAACATCTAATTGTGCTGCATAGTTTGCGGGATAAGCCACCATTCTAAATGTCTGGAAATTAACGACAATGGCTTTGGATTCATTAGTTAGACTGTCTTTCTCCACAAAACATCCTGCTGAAGCAGTAAAGGTGTAGCTTTTATTGACTGATGGCGTACCTTCGAGTTGAACAGGGATGGTAACAACATTGCCTGTAATGATGGAGGTATTCAATGGTATAGAAACTCCATTCAATAACAAAGATCCACTTCCCAATGCAACATCTTTATTGAAGTTCAGGGTAATTGCCTTTTTCAAATTGTAATAACACACTTCACCTTCTGCCGGAGAAGAACTTCTCAAACTTAAATCGATGGTTTCCTGATAAGTCCGGGTTACAATTTTATAAATATACAAACCGCTACCCGTGTTATTGGCAATGCGTAATTTTGTATTATTATTTCTTGGTAGAGGTATCGTATAAATGCTATCAGGAGATTTTCTGGTGATATACGTATCAATAACCTGCCACTGGCTGCTTACCCACTCTTCCAACCGGAAACTCATCGCCTCGGTACCGGTAGCAGCATGAATCTCAACCTCTCCCACAGTTTTCAGTGCGGGAAATTCAATCGCAGCACCTTGTGAATTTTTATCCAATAATATTCTGTTTACATGCGATTCGCCTGTTTCACAAGTAACCGAACCGGTAAGTAAAACCGATTTCACCAGCGTAAAGCCATTGACTGTTGTTGTTGGATAACTCCCTGAAAGAGGAGCAGAAGAAACAGGCGTTCCCCAACTTGCATCTCCAAAATTAGTCAGGATAGTGTCAATGCCCGTATTCAATGTTTGAAAAACATCAGAAGCAGCCGATTCTTCCGAGTCGCTGTAATCAGCGCCATTACCTTTCGCAATTACTTTATAGGTATATCTAGTATTTGGCAATAAACCTGTAATTTCAGCATTGGTTGTTGTTCCGCCGCTAATTTGCGAAGTCTTGGCTAAGGTTGTTCCCTCATATACATTGACAGCATAGCCGGTAGCATTTTCAACGATTGACCAGTTGGCCGTAAAGCCTTCGCCGGTAATTTCAGTTGCAGAATTTACAGTTGGCGCAGCTAATTTTGGTGTGTTCCTATCAGCAACCACTTCAGCCCAGGTTGTCGCAACGCGAATTCCACCAACATTGAACTTTACAGCACTTGTGCCCTGACTCCGGAACCATAAATTATCTAATTTTGTTCTGATAGTCGTTGTGGTATTGTCAATGATATCGGCAACCGGTTCTTCTACTGAACCAAGGGTGGGATTGATAAAAACAGAAGCAGTTGTTGTTGCAAAATCATATTTAATGATCACCAGCATTGTTTCAGAAACATCAGCAAACTCTTCTGTTCCCCAAATGATGGTAGCACTTGTCGTGCTTCCTCTGGTTAATCCAAATCTGTAGTTGGCAGCATTCACACTACCTTTCCCTGCCCATAATCTGGGCCCCTGACTGATGCCGTCGGCAAGTCCCATGACCTCAGAGTTTGTCTGACCCTGAGCAACATCGGCCTTGTATAAAAACGACAAATATACCGCACCACTGTTGATTGGGCTTGGACTAAACGGTTTATAGGATTTATAATCTGATGCTGACGAAATATCACTATTCAATGTATTCCCAACTCCTGATAATATATATGTTTTGCCGGCATCCGAATAAGTTAAAGCCGATGTGACAATACTTCTTCCGGTTCCGGTAGTAAGCGTACCTGCCGTAGTCCAGGTTGCCTCTTCAGCAAGCTTGGACACCGTATAATTGAAAGTCTCATCAATCAGTACCGTTGCGTTTGACAGTAAGGTAATCAAGGAGATAACTATGAAAAGTGTAACTTTTCTCATGATGTTGTTTTGGTATAATTGAAGTGCATTCAGGTGTCAGCCGAAACCCGACCGACACCCGAACCACTTTTTTATGTTTTTTTTAATTAATCGTAATTTTTTGAATTAGTTGTTTTCCTGCTTCATTCGTAAATTTCATAATGTACAATCCGGTTGATAGATTTGTATCTACCGAATTTGCATTTTTAACCTGATAAACTTGTGATCCTTGCAAGTTATAAATTTCGAAAGTGCCTCTTTCGGATGCAGTGATTGATTTACCAGCAACAAGCAGTTTTGGAATTGAAAGATTGTCTAATACTGATGTAATACCAGTTGTGACTGGTTCTGATGCAACTGACAAATAGGAATCAGCATAATCAACAAATCCATCACCAACGGCCAATACCTTGTAAGTGTATTCAGTCTCAGCAGTTAAATCTGTTACCTGAATGCTTTGTGTAGGCTGACCGGAAGCCTCAACGGTTTTCACAAGTGTAGTACCCTCATATACCCTTACTTTATAACCGGTTGCATTGGTTACTGCAGTCCATTGCGCAGTGAAATGCGTTGAATTAACTGCTGTTGCAACTCCTATAACAGGAGCATCGAGTAATGTTGGGTTGGTTGTGCGGGTGATGATTTGATAGAAAGTAGACTGTCCGGATGCCGGATTCTCAATTCTAAATTTTGTAGGAAGTGTTCGAGATATGGGGATTATAAACACATTATAATCGGGAGATGTTTGTGCGTATGTACCTACAGTAGTCCATATACTTCCAACTAATTCTTTGAGTACAAAATCACGAGGAGTTCCACCTGGTACAGCATGTATTTCCATTTGTTCTATACTTTTTACAACTGGAAACACAATCATGCCTCCAGCAGTTGCTCTGTCTACTCTTAAACCATATTGCTTTCTTTCATCCCTGAAATCGTATTTTGTAATATCATACAAGAAAGCATTTATCAAATCAAAACCATTTGACAATCCAGTAGATGATGGAAAAGCTCCCAGACTTGGCTGATTTCCACTATTGTATAGCGTTCCCCATGTTTCATCATTGAGCACTGTGTTAATGGAAGTAAGTCCTTCCAAAGTAGTAAACTCTACAGATGCCGTGGATTCTTCTGAATTGAGAAAATCAACAGCATCACCTTTGGCAATTACTTTATATGTATAGGTGGTTTCAACCCAAAGTCCTGATATTTTCAAACTTTCAGTGCTTTGACCATCAGCATCATGTGATCCCTTTAAATCTTCGCCTTGATATATTCTAACGGTATATCCTGTAGCATTGGCGACAGCTGTCCAGTTGGCGGTGAATGATTCGGCTCCGACAGAGGTAGCAACTCCTACAGTAGGTGCATCAAGGGGAACTGCAGCAGTAGATTTTGCTGCAACTGCTTCTTCCCACGTTGAAGACACACGAACACCACCAACTCTAAAAACTTCTTTACTTGAACCATTTACTTTGAATTGGATTGTTTGAAGAGAAGTTCTTACATTCGCGGTGGAGGTTGCATCTGTTGCATACGCTGAAGGTTCTGATTCTGAACCAACCAAAGGATTAATAAAAATTGAAGATACACAATTAGCTGCTGTTGATTCTACATAAGATTTCAACACAATGAAGAATACATCTGATAACATTGAATTGGAGAATTCTGTTGCACCCCATTTAATATCTCCACTTGAAGTACTTCCTTTTGTCGTTCCAAATCTAAAGTGTGTACCGTCATTTGGAGTTAACGCCTTACCTACCCAAACCTGCACGCCTGTGTTTGAACCTGGAACTGATATACTCATTACGGGACACTGCGATTGGTTATTTGTAGCACCCGACGGTGTATATAAAAATGAAACATACACTGTTCCTGAGGTAATGGCAGAGCCGGTAAAATTCTTGTAATTAAGATAGTTCGTAGAACCATAAGGCGTTTGATAATCGCATGTAACTGCCTTTCCTTGTCCAGATAAAATAAATGACCCTCCATCATTTGAATAAGTCAAAGAAGGAGACTGCACCGTAAAATCATTTACCCATGTACCATAAGTACCGCCTGCAGTCCAACCGGTCATTGTTTTCAATGCCCCATCAGCATAATCAAAAATCTCATCTAAATAAACTGTTGCATTTGCAACGCTTGTAATAGCTATTAAAGCTAACAATAAAGTAATTTTTTTCATGTTCCTAAATATTTAAATGGTTATTAAATTATTATTTTGAAATTATTTTAAAAATAAATTGTTGATTACTCACATCAACCAGGCAGAAAAACATGCCTCGTTGATCGATGTGTAATACTGCAACACCATCCTGTAACTGGACTGTTTCCTGTTTAATCACGACACCGAGGGCATCATAAACATGAATCGTCGCATTGCCTGTATATACATGGGGTACCCGCAGGTATGTGGTTCCGGTAAACGGATTGGGACTGACAAAAGCTTGTTTGATAAGCGGTTTTTGCAGACCGGTTGAAGTATTCGTTTCTACAATATATTGTTCGGCTGCCATTGGACCGGCAGTTGTTTCGTCCATCGGGGCGTTGGTGATAATTGCGTCTGGATTGAACTCATCGGCACCAATATCCCGGATACCAATCGCGGCTTGTCCTTCGATATCCTTTTCAGCAAGGGTGTAAAACACCGATGCATTAATAGCAGGACTTGCAGCTGTGAGTTTATAGTGTTCATGACCGGTTTCGAAATTACAATTGACATCGTATGCCCTGCATTTTGTTTTTACCAGCAAAGGGTCTGCTTCCAACACCTGACTTTGGTTGTAACTTGTCAGTCCGATACTTGCTGTCCCTGTAGCATGCATCAAATTGTTTTCGAAACTCACACCCGCCAGCGAAGCTGCGCTGAAAGATTTCACGATTGGATTGGTTGACGATACAATTAAATTATTGATGATACTGCAGTTTTTAGGTGCGCGACCATAATTCCCGTTGTTGTCAAATCCAATTTCAATATTGGATACATTATTAATCAGCGTATTATGTGCAAAAACGACATTTTCGGGTAGGAAATGACTGGTCAGACTGGAGGAACTATTCGTAACATCCCCATTCGTAATCGTCATGGCTGCATCCCATTTACTTCCTGTTAATCCTTCGAAATAATTGTTGTAAATCTGATGATTCATGCCGTAAACCCGAATACCTCCGCAACCAATTTCGTTGCCACTATATTGCGCCGTTTTACCTTCTCCAAAGAAGAAATTGCCTTCGACAATGGTATTATGACCATGACGTAAGGATAAAGTCCCGAGACATCTTCTGAATGTATTGCCGCGAATGATGTTGCTGCAACTTTTTACTGATACAATTTCAGGATCGCCATCGCAATCTTCAAACAGGTTGTTCTCAACAAGCGTATAAGAGTTCAGTAAACTCAAATCGCTCACGCCGATTCGAAGGGTTTCTTTTTCGTTGGCAACACGTGGTGTATTATTTCTGAAGATGTTGTGGTCGATGCGGTCGTATTTGGAAATATCGGGTATAGTACCATGACTGCCATCGATTACCAACCAGGCACCAGCATCGTATTTACCATCAAATAAATTATGGTCGATGCGGTTGTGGTGACTATTGCACACGGGATTAGCCCAGATATCACCAATTGTAATCCATTTTGAAGATTGTGCCTCTGATAGCTTTTTCATTTTGAACTGATTGCGGGTAATCCTGACAAAGCTGCAACCCTCCATCTTGATGATTGTACTTACGGGTTCCACATCAAAATCAAAACCTTCGTATGTAACATGACTTTGGTAGGATAGTGTAAAAGCAGATTCGCCGGTAATTTTTGCACCGTGCAGATTTTGCGATTTAACCAAAATCGGTTTCGCAGTATTCCCACCGCGTGTAATTTTCACACCACCCATGTTGTAAGTTCCATCGAGTACAAGCACAGTATCGCCGGGATTCATCGCATTCAAAGCATTTTTAAACTGGGTTACGGTTGAAACAGTACGCGTCACGGGGGGGATGTTTATTTCCGACACATTGGCTCCGATGCTTGTATTCCCGCTAATCACAAAAGTCAGTGGGTTTGTTGTACCCGACAAATCGCCCGACCATCCATCGAACTGATAACCAGATTCGAGCGTCAGTGTTGCCTTGATGGTTGTCCCATCATAATAGGTAGCTTGCTGCGGTTCCAGCGAAATGGTTCCGCCAACCGGCTGCGTAACCGTCACAGCATACAATGCAGGAGGATTTTGAGCATCAATAATCACATTGGCACCAATCGCCATATTTTTGTCGACTTGAAATACCTTCGGGTTCTCTGTCCCGCTCAAATCACCGGTCCAACCGCTAAAAACATAATGCGCCGGCACCTGTATACTTGCCGAGACCTGTTCGTTCAATTCATATTTAGCTTTTTGAGGAGTAAGTGAAATCACTCCAATGGCAGGCTGTGTAACACTGATGGTTCTTTCTGTCGAAGATTCCTGAAAAGAAATTCCGTTAATAGGCTCAGTGCCTATATAAAGATTATCAACCACAGCATCACAAGTGCCGCTGCTCATCGAAAAACGAATCGCGTGAAAATCAAAGTCGGTAGCATTGTTTTTTATTTCTCTGAAATTAAAGACTTTGTTGAGCACCTCACCATTGATGGCCAACTGATATTTTCCCGCTGCATTATCAACTTTCGCCGAAATGCGCACCCAGGTATTAACTGCGTAGACAGGTTGTGTTGCCCATCCCGAACTGCCATCATACAATTTCAATTTCCCATTGGGTTGAAATTCAATCATCAAACTGCGGTGGGTATTGGTACCTAAATCGTAGCCGGTAATGGCATAATTGACAGTTGGTAAAATATTTTGTTTGATATAAAAATCAAGATATACATCGCCACCCAAAGCAATTGTATTCGAAGCATAACCGATTTGCTCGACTTGTAAATTCGTTCCGGAAGCAGTAGTTCGTAAGGCCTGCTGACCTTGAAAAACATAATTTTCATCATCCACAACCACGCCACTGCCTGTAGTTACCTTCCATTTAAGCTGATTGTTGATGTTCCCCAACACATAACCATCAACACCTTCGAATGAAGTATTGATAAGCGTTTGGGCTCGTACCTGAAGCAGACACAAGACGAAGGAAAACAACATAAAACTTACCCGAATGGCTTTCATTTACAATAGAATCAATGCGTTTAATTGGTATACCAATTATTTGGTCGACCAAAAATAAGTAGTTTTGTGGGAATAAAAAAATAAAAATGCGGTTTTTTTGTTAAATATGTTGTAGAACATAAAATTGGTATACCAAAAAGGCAGCCTTTATTTCTCAATAAAAGAATCGTAATCTGTTTGGTCTTTGATTTTCTTCCCTGCCCACCACGTAGCAATAACCGAAAAAACAGTATTCATCAGCGGGCCATTGACAGCAGGAGCCAATCCGAGGGTTGCAATTTTACCCATTGATGCGGCTATACCAGAAGCTAATCCTCCGTTTTGCATGCCGACTTCCAGTGCAATTGTCCTGCAATCTCTTTCAGAGAGACGAAGTAATCTGGCCACAAAATAACCGAGCGAAAAACCAACAGTCATGTGCAAAAACATGGCAAGAATGAGTGCAAAACCGACAACCAGCAAGCTATCGCGACCAGCAGCCGTAATGACTACAATGATAAAAGCAATACCTGCCATGGAAATTTTGGGCATCAGTCGAATGAGACGGTCAATTTTCGAAATAAAAAGATAATGCATAGCCATTCCGAGAAAAATCGGGATGATGAGTATTTTGGTAATATCCCATAACATCCCCCAAAAACTTACTTCGATGTAGGTACCACCAAGTAACTGCATCAATAGTGGGGTCATAACAGGAGCTAATAAAGTAGCAAAAGTGGTGATGGTTACCGACAAAGCCAAATTTCCTTTTGAAATTAGTGCCATGACATTCGAAGCCATGCCACTTGGAGAACATCCAATCAGAATAACTCCGGCAGCAATTTCAGGAGGAAAATTAAAAATTGCAGCTATAGAAAAACCAACCAATGGCATGATGGTATACTGACAGGCAACTCCTATGAGTACACCTTTGGGCATTTTCAACAAATTTTTAAAATCGCCAACATGCATGGAACAGCCTACTCCGAATGTGATAAGCTGCAATAAAGGCACAATGGCGTTTTTCAACTCATAACTTCCCCATTGCGTGAAGTATTGGGGAAAAGTCATAGAAATAGCGACTGCCACGAGTATGATAATTGTAAAAGAAAAATTTTTCCACTTCATTGTTGAAATTTAGTTTTTAACTATCATTTTCGCTGTCGACTTCCAATCATCGGTTTGCAGTCGAACAATATACAAATCATCAGGCAATTTGCTGCTATCAAATTTACAACTGTAATTACCGGCATTTTGCGATAAATTATTGATCAAGACTTTCACCTGCTTTCCAACAATATCCAGCAGCTCCATCTTAACAAACGACGATTTACTCAGTGCATACTGAATTTCGGCATTCCCGAACGGCAGATTATTTGAAATTTGCATCCGATTGCCACTCTGATAGACAATTGGGAAATTTGTTGTTGTATCCTCTTCAATTGAAAAAGAAGCGAATCTGACAATTTCATCACGCAGATCCTGCGCATTCAAAAGACTGCGGTAAATGCCCCATTTCGGACGGACAAAGCTATTATTTGCTCTGATTGTCAACATCTGGTTGTTGCTGTAAGATAAAATGGTGGCGCCGGTGCTGACATTCTTGATTACCATGGAATAAGTTCCATTGACGTTATCTAATTTGATTCGTTCGGTTACTTCGACCCAGACTCCCTCGAAAAGTGAAAGGTTTGCAGTAGTTAATTTCACAGCACTCAAATCTGAATCAATGTAATAGTTTAACTCCATTTTGTTGGGATTTCCTTTGCGGGCAGTCAGCACAAAGATAGGATCATCAGCATCTCCACCAACTGCTTTAATCTGGTGTAAATGGGTGAAATTGGAAGAAACTTTAAATCCAACCGGCAGCCTGAATTTCCATTTGTAGGTGATGGTTTCGCCCACAACTCCTAATAGATTAGCAGGTGATTTATCGTAGGTTTTAATTTCCATGCGTTGGCGGTCGAAATTGATGCAACGGTCATTATCGGGTGTAACGTGCATGTGAAATTCAAACACATACTGATTTAACTCCGAATCCCAGACCTCCGTGATATGCCTTCCAAATTCAGGATGTGCACAGTCGGGCGATTCCACCACATCAAAACCCGGAGCTAACACGTTGTTGATTAACTCATAAGTATTGCCCGGACCATCCGCTTCGAGGATTGTTTGTGCATTAAGAGATAAAACAAATAATGTAATAAGAAAAAAACTTAAGCGTATCTGCATGACTTTTGGTATTTTTTGTCAGAGACTTTTCCTCCGATTCGAAAGTTAACAATTCATCAGTTTTAGCGACCAACCAAATCCACATATCTTTTCAGTGCCTCAACATAGTAATAATCCGCATAAGAAAGCGGTCTATCTATTTCGGAGTTTTTTGGCCAGTTACCCGTTGAATGTTTAAGAATAAACAAGCCATTTTCGCCGGTTTTTGCCAGATATGGTTCCGAAGAAAGATTTTTGAGTATGATTTCGGCATTATTAAAATAGGCCGGAACATTGTTGACACAAGTACTGAGTTCAAAAAGTGCCGAAGCAATGATGGCAGCTGCCGAAGCATCACGCGATTCGTTAGCAATATTGGGTGCATCAAAATCCCAGTAAGGAATTTTATCCTCCGGCAAACGGGGATGATTCAAAATAAATTCGGCAACCTTTTCAGCTTGTTGCAGATATTCAATTTTATTCGTTAACCTATACATCATGGTATAACCATACAAAGCCCATGCTTGTCCGCGCGCCCACGAAGAATCATCGGAGTATCCCTGATGCGTTTCTTTCAAAATAACTTCACCCGAAACAGGATCATAATCCACCACGTGCACACAACTGTTGTCGGGTCTGAAATGATTAACAAGTGTTATATTGGCGTGCGAGACGGCAGCATCAATCATCGCCTGATTCCCTGTCATTGTTCCCAGTTCATACAAGAACTCGAGATTCATCATGTTATCGATGATTACCGGGAATTGCCATGTGCCGAAATCCCACGAACGGATGAGACCGATTTTCGCATTATATCTTGTCATGAGTGACTTAGCTCCCTGCTCCATGACCTTGCGATAATTTTCATTTCCGGTGATACGGTAACCATTCCCATAACTACAATGAATGATGAAACCAAGATCGTGGGTATTGGTGCGGAATTGTGCCTGCTCAATAAATTCTGTCGAACGTTCGGCGGCTTTTTTCAGCTCTTCATTGCCAGTTAATTCGTACAGATACCACAAACATCCGGGGAAAAACCCGCTTGTCCAGTCGGTGTGACTAACAAGCTCAACAACCCCATGCTTAAATGTGCGTGGATTTTTCAAGGAGTCTTTAAAAGTTTCAGCTGCCAAAAGCAGTTGTTGTTCCGATCGCTCGATGGCATTTTGCAGCCATGCTTCTTCAATATTTTGTTTTGAAGAGGAACAAAAAGGAAACATCATCAGCACACCAAAAAAGCCTATCGTTCTGAAAAATCGTATCGTGTTCATGTTTTATTGCTTTATAAATTTAATGGATTCTACAATATCGTTATTGCGACATTCGAGCAGATACACACCAGTTTGCAAGTGAGCTGTTTGCATTTCGCATTCATGATTGTTTGTAGTTTTTTGTGCCATGATTTTCCCTGAGATATCCCGAATGGTCAACAAAGTATCCAGCATATTGTTTCCCAGCTTGATATGGATATTATCTCCGACTATCGTTGGCGAAATCTTTAATTTCTTGGGTACAACAACATGGGTGCTGACCGAGCTTACATGCTTTCGGGCATACAATTGCGCTTCGTAGATGGACTCGGGAAACAATCCGGCAGTATTTTGTCCTTCGACATATCCTCGCGTAAAATTACTTGCATTGATGGGATTTCCTGTAATTGTTTTGGCAAAACATCCGATCGCATAGTTTTGTGCTGTAGGAGGTTTTTGTAAGCCAATTTTTCCGTAGGAAGCTGTCACATCGCAATTCCACAATACGGAATGCACCGCAGCCCAACCATGTCCCGTTCCCATGGCCACCCGGTTGTACAAGCCGAGCACGAAATCTCTTTTCAAATTAATTTCTTTGTAATTATCATACAACATCCCTTGTGTCCATTGTCTGTGACCCTCGTTTACACTATTGGTTGCATCAGAAACACAGCGCAGAAAAACATTGCCCGAAGTTGTGGATGTTCCGTTAGAGACATAATGGTGTCGTCCGTTGTTGGCATAACAATGACTAAAAAGATTCAATTGGGAATGGACATAGGTATTGAAATTATACATCCGCTCCCCGGTGATGATGGCAACAGGGTCGATGGCATTACATTGGATGAAGGTGCTTCGGTAGCATGCTTCCGTGATGATACCCGACTGTCCGAAATGAGTGAACGTACAGTTCTTCGCCCAGGCGTTCTCGCAACTTTTGAAACGGGCAGCCTGCCAGGCATGGTTTTCATCTGTTCCACCCAAGGTTTCAATATCGATGCGCAGGTTTTCCAACGCGACCTGATCAATCAATCCTGCCATATTCGGTTTGTAAATATAGCACTGCGACAAGGATTTATTCAAAGAATAAAAAACCGGCGCATCAACCGTAATTTGATTCCCGTCGATTTGTCTGATATAACGATGAAACAAAATCGGAAGTTGACCTGCTTTCCATCGTTCATCAGGATCCGTCGGCGCCGAAGGATCGGGGTAAGGAACACCACCTTTGTCGACCGCATCCACCCAGGCTTGTGTAGCCGGATGATAAATCACAATACGATCGCCGACTGCATACAAAGCAGGATTAGCCACTGAAAAGGTAAAACTCCCCACTTCCACTACATCATCGGTGATGTTACTGAGGGTATTGCTGATTTGCTTGATTCCGTTAATTTGGGAAGTATTGCCAAGTGTCACCACTGTGCGTTGTGCGGGTGTATTCCCCCTGGCATAAATGATTGTTGAATTTGCCGGGTCATCGCCATCGCCTACTCCCCGCAACACAACTCCATCATACTTCACATACAACGACCCGTATATATCGTACTTACCCGCTTCCAGCAGCAAAGCTCCCCGAATTCCGTCGCTGTTTTTCGGTAGACTTCCAACATAATCAATCGCATCCTGAATGTGTTTGGTGTTATCGCCTGTGATAGGAGAAATGGTTCTGACTGTCGACACTTCCGGTAAATCAACCCCGCCGCCTTTGTAGCCGGCATGACTGAAATCAGGCAA
>JAUSNQ010000071.1 GCA_030655595.1 Paludibacter sp. | reverse complement strand
TTTCTATCGCGAGCTTTATCCTTTTACTGAAGATCCCTTGTTTCACATCCATTTGAATGTCGATTATCCGTTTAACCTTACCGGGATTTTATATTTCCCCAAAATAAAAAACAACATTGAGATGCAACGGAATAAAATTCAGTTGTATTGTAATCAGGTTTTTGTAACTGATCATGTGGAGAATATTGTTCCCGATTACCTGACATTGTTGCATGGTGTTATCGATTCTCCGGATATTCCGTTGAATGTATCCAGAAGTTATTTGCAGAGTGATGCAAATGTGAAAAAGATATCCGGGCACATTACCAAAAAAGTTGCCGATCGTTTGGCTGAAATATTCAAAGCCGACCGTCCACAATTTGAAGAAAAATGGGACAACCTCAAAATTTTCATCCAATATGGCATGCTCAGTGATGAAAAATTCTATGAAAAAGCTGAAAAATTTGCGTTATTAAAAAACGTTGATGGAAAATATTTCACTTTTGAAGAGTACAAGGACGCTGTATCTGAAACCCAAAAAGATAAAACTGGGGATTTGATTTATCTTTATTCCACAAATAGGGATGAGCAATATAGTTATATTCAGCATGCAAAAGAAAAGGGATATGATGTTTTAATCATGGATGGACAATTGGATGTGCATGTCGTTAGCCAATTAGAACAGAAATTTGAAAAGACACGCTTTGTCCGCGTAGATAGCGACACCGTTGAGAAACTCATTCAGAAAGAAGAAGTTGCCAAGGTTACATTGACAGATAACCAAAAGGATGAACTGATATCAATCTTTAAATCTCAAATTCCTACTATTGATAAAACAGAATTTATTGTAACCTTTGAGCAATTGTCTGAAAAAACAAATCCGGTATTTATCACGCAAAACGAGTTTATGCGACGCATGAAAGAGATGTCGGCGTTACAAGGTGGCATGATGGGATTCTATGGCGACATGCCTGACAGCTACAATTTAGTTGTGAATACTGCTCATCCGTTGGTGAATCAAATCTTAAATGATGAGGAAGCTTCTACAAAAGATAACATTGCGCCTGTATATGACGAATTATCAGCCGCAGAAAGCAAACAAAAGGCTTTGAAAGACAGTCATAAAGATAAAAAAGCAGAAGAAATTCCGACAGAAGAAAAAACAGAGATGGATTCGTTATCTAATAAAATTACAACGCTGAAAGATAAGAAAGTCGAAATCCTCAGCGAATATGCTACCGGTAACAAGCAAGTACGTCAGTTAATCGACCTGGCATTACTTGCCAACAACATGCTCAAAGGCGAAGCCCTTGCCAACTTTGTGAAGAGAAGTGTTGAACTGATGTAGTCGAAAGACGAACTATATATTTTTCCAAAATCAACCACCAGTAATAGGGAATACCCCTGATGCTGGTGGTTTTTTTACCTTCCCCTCTCCAATCTCGAAGCATCCAATCTCAACAGGATAAACAGCAATATTGTAAAACCCCACAGCGAAGAACCGCCATAGCTGAAAAACGGCAAAGGGATTCCGATGACCGGCATGATTCCGAGCACCATGCCGACATTGATCATCAAATGAAAAAACAGAATGCTTGCAACACAATAGGCATAAATGCGATGAAAAGATTCTCTTTGACGTTCGGCGAGAGTGAGAATACGCATTAATAACAACCAATAGATTACCAGCACCAAAACAGATCCGACAAATCCATGTTCTTCGCCCACCGTGCAGAAAATGAAATCCGTATCTTGTTCAGGAACATATTTGAGCTTGGTTTGAGTTCCGTTTAGAAATCCCTTTCCCCAAAAACCACCTGAGCCGATGGCGATTTTTGATTGGTTGACATTGTACCCTGCACCAGCCAAATCGTCTTCCATGTTTAACAATACCTTGATACGAATTTGTTGATGTGGCTCAAGTATTTTATTGAAAAGATAGTCAGAAGTATAGCTAAAACTAACAGATACAATTGTGATCAAAACCAACAAAACATATTTTTTATACCTTTTGAATAGTTCCAGCATTGACCAATATACTCCGGTTGCCAAAGTAATAAAGATTGCAACATGATCATAGTTCAGTATCCACCAACTATTAGCAATGATTGATAAACCTGCGAAGAGTACTGTTCCTCCTATCAGGAAAAGTGCTTCTTTGCGATGTCTCGTGTAAAAAAATGCGTATATAAATTGAATTAGAACGATTATACCCATAGCGATGACTATCCCCCAAGTTCCTCTATTGTCTGCGATTGGGTTAATGCTGAAGCGAATGACTACTACGAAAAGGACAATGGCCAATGTTGCAAGCAAAAGAACAAGTCCCCTCATGCCTTCACGATACAACATCAACATAAATGCTAAGAACACAAGCGCAGATCCTGTTTCTTTCTGCAGAATAATCAAGGCGAAGGGAAGGAAGATGATTAAAGCCATAGGAGCAATATCCTTCCATGTTTTGATTTTGTAGTTATAGCTACTCATGAACTTGGCCAAAGCAAGCGCAGTTGCCATTTTGGCTAATTCTGCAGGTTGAAAACTGATTGGACCAATAATCAGCCAGGATCTGGAGCCTTTTATTTCAGGAGCAATAAAAATGGTTAGTATTAGAAGTAATATTACTGCTGCATAAATGATGAAAGCGAAGTAATTAAAGATGCGATGATCGAGCAACAAAATAATACCAGCTAATACCAAAGCGCTTATAATCCAGACAAATTGTTTGCCTGCACGTTGATCAAAATCGAAAATGCTTCCTACGTTGTCAAAATCATAACTGGCTCCGTAAATACTTATCCAACCCATAGTAATCAACAGGATGTAATAGAGTACTGTGGTCCAGTCCAATGAATATTGTATGCTATCTCTTCTTGACATCAGGGTTCAGTATTGAAGTGGAAATCCTATTAAAGAGTTCTGTACGTTCGATTTTTCCATACATGTATTGTTCTATCATCAAGCTTGCAATTGGAGCTGCCCATGTGGCACCAAAACCAGCATTTTCTACAACGACAGCAATGGCAATCACTGGATTTTCACGGGGCGCAAAGCCAACAAATAATGAATGGTCTTTGCCATGATTATTTTGTACAGTACCTGTCTTACCACACATACTCAATTCAGCAATTTTAAAATACCTTCCCGTACCAAACTCAAAAACTCGCCACATACCTTCATTGACTATTGAAAAATGACTTGTGTCGACTACCGTTACATGTTTTTTCAACAACATGGTGTCGTTTTTATTTAGATGTGGTGTAATGTAATAGCCCTTGTTGGCGATGGCAGCCATGTTGTTGGCTAATTGCAAAGGCGTGGTAAGTATTTCTCCCTGACCTATGGATAATGAACGAATTGTCATGGCTCGCCAACCTGTTTCACCAAAATATCGATTGAAGTAGTTCTGTGTTGGGATGTTGCCACGAGATTGTTGATAGATATCACTATCTTCGAACCGGTGACCCAAACCAAAACTATACATGGCATCTGCCCATGCCTGGTAGTTTTTTTTGAATAATATGTTTCGATCTCCATATCCTTCTTTTTCGATGGTTGACCGAAACGCATGCCAGAAGTAGGGGTTACAACTTTGTTCTATCGCATTCAGCAAGGTGATCGTAGATCCATGCGCGTGTGAACATTTGATGGGTAACGAAGTTACACCGTTACATGTGAATAGGGTATGCTTATTAATGCCCCCTAGTTCGAGACTGACCAATGCCTGAACTGGTTTAAATGTAGATCCGGGGGGATATTGAGCCTGAGTTGCCCTGTTCATGAGCGGCTTGGTTGGGTCTTTTACCAAAGCATTATAGTTTTTTGAACGAGCTCTACCGACTAAAATGGACGGATCATAACCCGGATTGGTTACCATGGCGAGAATTTCTCCGGTATTTGGTTCGATGGCTACAGCACTTCCTATTTTCCCGTCCAGCAATGCTTCACCGATTCGTTGTAAATCGATATCAATCGTTAATTTTAAATTTGAACCAGCAACAGGCTCAATATCAAGTTCCCCCTCACGGTATTTTCCCTTGATGCGACCTCTCGAGTCTCTTAGCAGTATTTCAACTCCCTTTTCTCCACGCAATGCTTTTTCATATGTAAATTCAACGCCATCACGACCAGAAAAGTCACCTTGTCGGTAATAGGAGTCATCTTCGATGTTTTTCCACGATACTTCGCCAATGCTTCCAAAAATATGGGCACCGTTCGGATATGTATATTCCCGCAAGGTTCTGTTTTGGATATAAAAACCCGGAAATCGATACATATTTTGTTGAATCGTTGCAATATCTTCTGAACTGAGCTGGGTCATGAAAATTTGGGGCGTAAAAGTAGAATAACCCAAATTTTTCCTTCTATCTCTCATTTCAGCAATTCGATCAATGAAATATTCTTTGGAAATATTCAATGAATGGCAAAATGCTAAGGTATCTAAATCTCTGATTTCACGGAAAATCAAAGCAATATCATAAGCAGGTTTGTTGTAGACCAGCAAAGTGTTGTTTCTGTCATAAATTAATCCGCGCGGAGGGAATATCGTTTTTTTAAGCAAGGCATTACTATCGGCTCCCAGCTTGTATTTCGTTTCAATAATTTGAAGAGAAAAGAGTTGGATAATATACAATAGAACGAAAACTGAAATAATTCCAGCTATGACCCACCTTCTGTTTTGAAGTGTATCGTTTATCATAATTATTTCTTTTTAAAAGATGTTATTCCCAAAAGAATAACTGTAGTGATTACCGTGTTGAGTAAGATTCTTAACAGGGTTTGACCTAATCCGACAAAGGTAAAAATTTCTAAGAAGAAAAATGTAGTATGATGAATTAAAACAAGTGTTGTGATGTATTTTATGAATGCAGCGACCCCGAAAGTATAGAATGATGGAACCGGATTAGCCCCCTCTTCAATTGAAGTAAATATCTTGATCACAGGATTTCTCAGAAATGCTATTAACACAGCTGAGAACGCATGCATTCCGAGGGTATTAGAAAAAGCATCGATTATCAAACCTAAAATAAATGCGAAGATTACACTTAGTCCACGTGAAAATTTCACCGGCAGTAAAAAAATAAAAAGGACATAAATGTACGGGTTTATGAAGCCCAATAGCCTGATATTGCTTAATACAAATACCTGTACCAGAACCAACAAGACAAACCGTATTATGTTATGCAGAAATAGGCTCATTGGCTTATTGAATTTTCCAGATTTCGCAATTCATTATAATTCAGGTAATTGATTACCTTTACATGTGTAAGGGTTTTAAAATTAACCCCTAATTTAACTTTAATATGGTAGTAAGCGTCACTTTCCTTGATTTTAAAATCATCAACCGTACCAACAAAAATCCCTTCGGGAAATGAATAGGTGTAGCCACTGGTAACAATTGTGTCTCCTGTTGAAAACTCAACATGCCGCGCGATATCATTCAGGTTGGCGTAGCGATAATCTATACCCTTCCAATGTAAAGGGCCAGAATAATTATTGCGTTTAAATTTACTATTAATTTGAATTTTTGGATTCAAAATTGGAATTACCACGGAGAATTTTTCCGAAACATTTGAAACAAGACCTACTACTCCATCTTCGTTGATAACACCCATATCCAGTTGAATACCATCACGTAAGCCTTTATTTAAAGTGATGTAATTTAAAACTTTATTGGTGGAGTTGTTGATAACTTTGGCATCAATGTATTTGATTTCTTTATCCGGGCTAATTGTGTTTGTATGAATATTAACAGACTGTGGTTGAATTGCGTAGAGCTGGTTTTCCAGTTCAACAACTTTATTTTTCAGGGAAGTGTTTTCAGTGATAAGTCCGTCATTCGTGGTTCGGAGGTAGAAAAACTCTACTACCGAATTACTCACGGCATACATGGATGCGAGCATGGTATTTCCAGAGGAAAAAAACACACTTTGCTGATAACCATTATTTTTAACGATCATACCGAAAGAAATTATTTCCAGGATCAGAAATAAAAACACAACGCTATATTTGATTAAAAATGCAAAGAGTTTCCTCATCTGAATATTAAAGCCGGCATGCAAAGGCTCTAATTACGCTTGCACATCCAAATAGATTAATATTAACGAATTAAGAAGGTAAATTTATCCGCATTTTTTAAAGCAATGCCGGTTCCTCTGGCAACTGCTCTGAGCGGATCCTCTGCAATATGGAACTTGATGTTCAATTTGTCGGTTAAGCGTTTATCCAATCCACGCAACAACGCACCACCACCAGCGAGGTAAATACCCTTTTCTACAATATCTGCATACAATTCAGGCGGTGTTTGTTCCAGAGCACTCAAGATGGCAGCTTCCACTTTCGAAATGGATTTCTCCAGACAATGTGCAATTTCCTGATAAGATACCGGAACTTCCATTGGAAGGGCTGTCATGCGGTTTGGTCCACGCACAATATAATCTTCCGGCGCATCTTCCAAATCGGTCAAAGCTGCTCCAACATTTATTTTAATCATTTCAGCAGTTCTTTCACCCACTTTGATGTTGTGCATGCGACCCATGTATTCAACAATATCCAGGGTCAAATCATCACCGGCGATACGGATGGATTTATTTGACACAATACCTCCAAGAGAAATAACGGCAATTTCGGTAGTACCACCGCCTATATCAACAATCATACAGCCTGTAGGGGCTTCTACATCGATACCAATCCCAATTGCAGCAGCCATAGGTTCATAAATCATATAGACTTCGCGACCGCCGGCATGTTCCGAAGAGTCACGCACCGCACGAATCTCAACCTCGGTACTGCCCGATGGGATACAAACCACCATTTTGAGCGAAGGAGTGAAAAGATAATTTTTTGTTGGTATCATTTTAATCATACCACGAATCATCAGTTCTGCAGCATAAAAATCTGCGATTACACCATCACGCAAGGGGCGGACTGTCCGAATACCCTCATTTTCTTTTCCCTGCATTTGTCGTGCTTTTTCGCCAATTGCAATTAATTTGTCGGTGCGACGGTCCAACGCAACTACAGATGGCTCGTCCACAACAATTTTGTCGTTGTGAATGATGATGGTATTAGCTGTTCCTAAGTCGATTGCTATTTCCTGGGTGAATGAAAAAAATCCCATATTAATTTAATGTTTAAAGTGTCTGAATCCTGTTGTTACCATTGATAATCCGTTTTTGTTGCAGGAGTCAACGGAGTCCTGATCTTTGATTGAGCCCCCTGGTTGAATCACTGCTGAGACGCCAGCTTTTGCAGCAATCTCTACACAATCGGGGAAAGGGAAAAAGGCATCGGAAGCCATAACAGCACCAGTCAAATCAAATTTAAAAGCCCCAGCTTTTTCTATTGCCTGTTCTAATGCATCCACGCGAGATGTTTGTCCAACACCGCTGGCGCACATCTGTTTGTTTTTAGCCAGCACGATGGCGTTCGATTTTGTGTGTTTGACAATCTTGTTGGCAAATAATAAATCTTCAATTTCCAGTTCAGAAGGCGATTTCTCTGTCACGACCTTCAAATCGGCAGGTATTTCTGTTTTTAAATCCTTGTCCTGCATCAGTACACCATTCAACAGCGAACGGAACTGTTTTGTTTTGATAGCGTTATTTTTAATAATCAGGATAATTCTGTTTTTCTTTTGAGCAAGAATTTCCAAAGCCTCCAAATCATAATCAGGAGCAATAATTACTTCAAAGAAAATCTTGGTAATTTCCTCGGCAGTTGCTTTGTCGATTACCGCATTGGTAATCAACACTCCTCCAAACGCAGAAACCGGATCTCCTGCAAGTGCATCATTCCAGGCATCAACCAAGACAGGTCGAGAAGCAATACCGCAAGCATTGTTGTGTTTGAGTATCGCGAAGGTAATGTCTTCAAAATCATTAATCAAATTGACTGCAGCATCGATGTCCAACAGGTTATTGTATGAAATTTCTTTTCCTTGCAGTTGTTCGAACATATCATCGAAATCTCCAAAATAAACACCTTGTTGATGTGGATTCTCTCCATAACGCAACACTTTCGAGTTGTTTTCAGCATGTCTGAAAGCCGTTTTATCATCTCCATCAAAGAAATTAAAAATTGCAGAGTCGTATCCCGAAGAAACTCCGAAAGCTTCTTTGGCAAACCAACGACGTTCTTCTATTGTAGTTTCAGCGCCATTGTTGCTTATTATATTGAGGAAAGCTTCGTATTGCTCTTGAGAAGCAACAATCACTACATCTTTGAAGTTTTTTGCAGCTGCACGAATCAAAGAAATGCCACCGATATCAATTTTTTCGATGCTGGTCGGTTCGTCGGCACCTGCAGCAACAGTAGCTTCAAAAGGGTAAAGATCAACAATCACCAAATCAATTTCCGGAATTTCGTAATCTTCTAATTGTTCGTTGTCTTTTGCCAAATCACGTCTTGAAAGAATTCCTCCGAAAACTTTTGGATGAAGTGTTTTTACCCTTCCGCCGAGAATGGATGGGTATCCGGTTAAATCTTCGACCGCCTGACAAGGAATGTTGAGTGATTCAATAAAAGATTGGGTTCCTCCGGTAGAGATAAATTCAACGCCCTCTTCATGTAATTTCTGAATAATAATGTCTAACTTATCCTTGTGATATACAGATACTAATGCTTTTTTAATTCGTTTCTTATTCATTTTCTCTTAATTCTATTATTAAGTGCGCAAAGCTACGAAAAAAGTGTGAGTTTTTCAACAAGAAAAAAGAGAAGATTTAGCCTTAAATGTCATAAAAATATAATTTTTCAGTTAATCTTTAAATGCATAAACCTCTTAAACCACATTAGTCACATATGTTCACATTAGTTTGATGAATCAACACCTAGTGAAAAAAATATTTTTGAAATACAGACAATTATTTCATGTACACATTAGGCTCGCTTTTCCTGATTATTCTTATTTTTCCGTCAGGTATTTCCAATATCTTTTTGGCAAATGCTGTCGGTGAAGTTTTAAGTTGATTCGTTCTTTGATGGTAATTGATTTGAAGTATACTTTCCACATTTTTTGGAACATTTTTTCGTCGTTATCCAAAAGTGCAAGGTCGATTTTGCCTTCAGGAAATAAATCGGTATTGTCGAGTGTCATCTCGGTGACATGCTTCAAATCGTAAAAGTAGCCATAGTTGCGCTTGGTATCATAGATGATCCATTTCTGATCGGCAAAACGATCTTTGAAGTGAAACAAGGTGAGGGGTAAGGCATTGTGATCGGGAGCAACCGGAGCAAAGAATACACCATCGGCGGTTTTTTGAAAACGTACGAATTGAATGATTCGCAGGCTATCCTTGTTCACTTTCTGAGCAGTATTACGCAACTGCAAGACATCAGTATCGGCAAAATTTAGCTCAATGGATGTTTTGCTGTCGAAAGTTTTCCGAATATACCTGAATATCAGCTCATCACTTCCGGGAAGTTCTGAAAGCCAGACGTAAGAAATCATATTCAGGGTAGTCTTTGCGACCTTCTTTTCAAGCGATTTCCAGACACGGCCCGATTTTTCATCATCGGTAATGACAGCAAAGCTTTCGTTCACGAATAACGGTTCAACTTCCTCTTGCCCCATTAACTTATCGGGAAAAGTTTTGCGGTTGTAAGCATCAAAGACTGCTGTGAGCAATCCCTCAAAAGTTTTATCGTAATGAAAAATTATCATAAGCAATCTTATTCAGGAAAAACTAAAGTCATTTGCTGAAGATCCGGTTTTTTCTTATCTCGTTTCTTTGTGGTAAGGATGTTCCGCACATATTCCGGTGACGTATCGCTAACGGTATGCATTGTTAATTCATTGCAGGTGATGAAAAACTGTGCTTTCTTCATCACAATGCCGATTTTCTTGAGATCTCCGGAGTTTAATTTCGTATACCTGCGGGACACGACAATCAGTTTTGCCGATTTTACGCCTATTCCCGGTACACGAAGGATTGCATTGTAATCCGCTTTGTTGATATCCACCGGAAAGAATTCAGGATGGCGTAATGCCCATGAGAGTTTCGGATCAATCTCTAACTCCAGATTTGGAAATTGATCGTCCACAATTTCATCGACTTTAAACTCATAAAAACGAAGCAGCCAGTCGGCCTGATACAGCCGGTTTTCACGGACCAGCGGCGGTTGTGTTAGAGCCGGCAGCCTTTTATCATAGCTGTTTACAGGAATAAAACCAGAGTAATAGACCCGTTTCATTCCCGGTTGATTATACAGAAAGTCTGATGTTTTGAGAATTTGCTTGTCGCTTTCATCCGTTGCCCCGATAATCATCTGTGTACTTTGTCCGGCAGGGACGAAGCGAGGTACATTACGCGACTTTTTCTTTTCTTCAGCATTTTCGAGCATGCCTTGCTGAATAAACAGCATCGGTTTAAAAACACTTTCGTGATTTTTCTCCGGAGCAAGCAATTTCAGGTTTTTCTCCGTCGGGATTTCAATGTTCACACTCAGGCGGTCGGCATACAGTCCAGCTTCGTGTACGAGTTGCTGACTGGCACCCGGAATACTTTTCATATGAATATAGCCGTTGAATCTATGGATCTGACGAAGCTCTTTAATCACCCGCACCATCCTCTCCATGGTGTAATCAGGCGTGTTAATGACGCCCGAACTCAGGAAAAGTCCTTCAATGTAATTGCGGCGATAGAATTCGATGGTGAGTTCAACCAATTCTTCCACTGAAAATGTAGCCCTCCGTAAATCGTTGCTGCGGCGGTTGATGCAGTAGGCGCAGTCGTATACGCAATAATTGGTCAGCATGATTTTCAACAGCGACACACACCGTCCGTCTTCCGTAAAACTATGACAGATGCCCCAACCCGAAGTGCTCCCTATGCCACCCGCAGTTTTTTTGCGCGTAGTGCCGCTCGAGGCGCACGAAACATCGTACTTGGCCGATTCAGCAAGAATCTGGAGTTTTTCGAGAATGACATCTTTCATACGATAATAATATTTTAATGGTCATATAGAACTCGCATGTGAAGATTACATTACCTTGGATGTGAATCTTTTAGATGTTTGTTTCATACCTCGCAAAAGTAAGCGATTTGCCTGAAATAACTTCTTAAAAAATGATTAAAAATACAGTATTGTTGAAAACAAATTAATATTTATAAAAACTTTCTGTAATTTAGCAACCTCGAAAATCTCTCAGGTCTTCAACATCTGATATTACAATTTTATTATGACAAAAAAATCAAAAATACTCCTTTTTTCATTGCTTGGGATAGTTCTCCTTGGTATCATCTTTTTACCGAAGATAATCAAACAGGGAGCCAATGAAAAACCGGCAGAGATAAAATCCGAAATGCCAAAACAACAAAATCGCCAACAACTACATGTGAATGCAAAGGTGCTAACACATCAAAAACTAACGGATATATTTCGCACAAAGGGACAGTTATTGCCGGATGAAGAGGTGGATCTATCTTTTGAAACATCAGGCAAGATAACCGATATTTTTTTCAGAGAAGGAACTTTTGTTAAAAGGGGAACGCTCCTTGCCAAGGTCAATGATCAACCCTTGCTGGCTGAGTTGAAAAAGCTTGAAGCGCAGATTCCTTTAGCACGGGAACGGGTGAGCCGGCAAAGAACATTGTTAGATAAAGATGCCGTGAGTCAGGAGGCTTATCAGGCAGTATCTACCGACCTCGACAAATTGTTGGCGGATATTGAATTGGTGAAGGCACGTATTCATCAAACTGAATTACGTGCTCCGTTCGATGGCATAGTCGGGTTGAGATGGGTGAGCGAAGGGGCTTTTGCTTCTACTGGAACTGCGGTGGCGCGTCTCACCAAAATTTCACCGCTGAAAATTGAATTTTCGGTGAACGAACGGCATGCAAACAACATCAAATCAGGTACTATCATCCGTTTTACTATTGAAGGAGATCAGCAGATTTATCAGGCAAGGGTGTATGCAGTGGAAACTACTTTAGACGAAAAGACGCTTTCATTGAAAGCACGTGCACTGTATGCCAATCCTTCCGGAAAACTCAAACCGGGGCACTCTGCTTCTATTGAAATTATTTTGCGGGAAATTGATGATGCCCTCGTGATTCCAAGCATTACTACTATTGCTGAAATGGGAAGGGACATTGCTTACATTTATAAAAATGGACGAGCAAAACAAGTTGAATTGATCAAAGGATTACGTACAGCTTCATCTGTTCAGATAACACAAGGTCTCGAAGTCGGTGATACCTTGCTGGTGACGGGTGTTATGCAGCTTCGGGATGGAAGCCAGGTAATCATTGATAAAATTTTAGAAAACTAATGAATCTCTCAGAATTAAGCATACGCAGACCAGTTCTTGCCACTGTAATCGTGCTCGTTATCCTCTTGATGGGGGTAATCGGGTATACTTACATGGGAGTAAGGGAGTACCCGAACGTGGATAATCCAATTATCAATGTATATGTGAGTTATCCCGGTGCTAACGCTGAAATAATTGAAAAGCAAATTACAGAACCTCTGGAACAAAACATCAATGGTATTCCGGGGATTCGTTCTTTGTCGAGTCGAAGCCGACAAGGATCAAGCAGTATTACGGTAGAATTTGAATTAAGCGTAGATTTAGAAACCGCTGCCAATGATGTGCGCGACAAAGTGTCGCGTGCTCAGCATTACCTACCGCGCGACTGCGATCCTCCTACTGTTTCAAAAGCTGATGCTGATGCAAACCCTATTATTCAGATAACTATCAGGAGTGAGCAACGTTCTTTGCTAGAACTGACAGAGATTACTGAATTAACGGTCAAAGAGCAACTGCAAACTATTCAAAATGTGAGTGCTGTTGAAATCTGGGGAGAAAACCGATATTCGATGCGCTTGTGGCTTGATCCTGTAAAGATGGCTGCCTACGACATCACACCCATGGATGTCAAAAATGCAATTGACCGCGAAAATGTGGAATTGCCTTCGGGTAGTATTGAAGGTGATAAAATTGAAATGACACTCCGCACTTTGGGATTGATGGAAACTCCTGAGGAATTTAACAACCTCATCATCAAAGAAGATAATTTCAGAATCGTGCGGTTCAGTGATATCGGTAAGGCTGAGCTTGACGCAGAAAATCGCAAAAACATCCTCCGAATGAATGGTATACCGATGGTGAGTGCAATTATAATTACTCAACCAGGAGCGAATCAGATTGATATTTCGGATGAAGTTCAAAAAAGAGTGGAGATGATGAAAAAGGATTTGCCTGAAGATGTACAAGCCGAAATCGTGTTTGATAATACCCGCTTCATCCGCGCTTCAATCAAGGAGGTTAACAACACCATCTTCATCGCTTTTATCCTAGTTATCGTAATCATTTTCATGTTTTTACGCGACTGGCGTGTGACGCTTATCCCCGTCGTAGTTATTCCGGTTTCTCTCATCGGAGCTTTTTTTATCATGTACTTGGCGGGTTTCTCCATCAATGTCTTGTCGATGTTGGCAATCGTGCTTGCTGTAGGATTGGTGGTCGATGATGCCATTGTGGTGACTGAAAATATCTATCAGAAAATTGAACGAGGGATGACTCCGGTTCATGCGGGCATAGAGGGTTCAAAGGAAATTTTCTTTGCCGTAATTTCTACAACCATCACCTTGGTTTCAGTGTTTTTTCCTATTGTATTCCTCGAAGGAATTACAGGAAGACTCTTCCGAGAGTTCAGCATCGTGGTGTCGGGCGCGGTTATTATTTCTTCTTTTGTTGCTCTGACATTTACGCCCATGCTTTCTTCAAAATTATTGAAAAGAAGGGAAAAGCATAATTGGCTCTACAACAAGACAGAACCATTCTTTGTCGGCATGAATCGCCTGTATGAAAATTCATTGAACTATTTTTTGAGGTATAAATGGTTGGCTTTGCTTATCATCGGAGGGGCTTTTGTGCTCATTGTTTCTTTGTGGATCGTTATTCCGGATGAAATGGCACCCATGGAAGACCGTTCGCAGATAACTGTGCGTACTTCTGCTCCCGAAGGCGCTACCTACGAATTTGTGCGGGATTATACCGAAAAGATATCTCAGATTGTGGATAGCGTAGCTCCTGAAAGAGAATCAAATATCTCTATTTCAAGAAGCACTTTTGGGATGGTGCGTATCCTTTTACCTGATATTGATAAACGACTTCGTTCGCAGTCTGAGATAGCGGACGAATTATCAAAAGCCGTGAGAAAAGAAAGCGAAGCCCGTGCTTTTGTACAACAACAATCCACATTCGGAGGAAGAAGAACTTCCATGCCGGTTCAATATGTGCTTCAATCTCCTACGATAAAAAAGCTTGAAGAGTATATCCCGTTATTCCTTGAAAAAGTGAATGAAAATCCCAAATTTCAGATGGCAGATGTGAATTTGAAGTTTACAATGCCCGAAACCAGAATTAATATTGACCGCGATAAAGCAACCCTGTTGGGCGTTAGTACCCGCGATATCGGTCAGACTTTGCAGTATGCACTCAGCGGTCAGCGCATGGGTTATTTTTATATGAATGGCAAGCAATACCAGATTCTGGGCGAGATTAATCGTCAGCAGCGCAATACGCCACTCGACCTGAAAACCATCTATCTCAAAAACAGGGATGGACAAATGATTCAATTGGATAATTTGGTCGAACTTGAGGAAACAGTTGCTCCGCCGCAATTGTACCGCTACAACCGTTTCAGTTCGGCAACCATATCGGCAGGACTGGCTCCCGGTGTAACATTGGGAGATGCCTTGGACGAAATGGATTTGATTGCAAAGGAAGTGTTGGATGAAACATTCAGAACGGCTTTGGCAGGCGATTCGAAGGATTTTAGAGAAAGTTCCTCGAGTCTGATGTTTGCTTTTGTACTAGCATTGATTCTGATTTATTTGGTTCTTTCAGCACAATTTGAAAGTTTTAAAGATCCTTTTGTAATCATGTTTACCGTGCCCTTGGCATTGGCGGGTGCATTGATATTTATGTCAATATTCGGTATTACCATGAATATATTCAGTCAGATTGGCTTGATTATGCTCATTGGATTGGTAGCTAAAAACGGAATTTTGATTGTGGAATTTGCAAATCAAAGGCAGGCAGCCGGTATTAGCAAAGAAGATGCGGTTTCGGGCGCAGCGCTTCAACGTTTACGCCCTATCCTCATGACCAGTTTCTCTACGGTTTTGGGTCTATTGCCACTAGCTCTGGCATCAGGAGAAGGCGCCAATGGACGCATTGCGATGGGTGTGGCGGTGGTAGGAGGGATTCTGGTATCCACATTTTTAACTTTGTTCATTGTTCCTGCTATGTACCTGTACGTATCAACCAATCGGTCGAAAACATTACAAAAATGAAACGAATATTATTCATATTGCTGATTATATCTGCTAACTTTTCATATGCCGAAGATATAATCAATCTGAAACAGTTAATTGAAACAGGACTAGAGCAAAATTTCCAGCTCAGAATGGTGCGCAATGAACAAAAAATTTCAGATAATGATGCTTCGCTGGGAAATGCAGGTTATCTGCCAACAATTGATTTGAATTCTGCTTATGGTGGAACAGAAGGCAATGCGGCACAATTTCCACAAGATGGTAGTCCTGCTATACGCCAGTCGGGTGTTTCGAACCAGAATTTTTCTGCCGGTGTCAATCTCAACTGGACTGTTTTTGATGGCTTTAATATTCAGGCAAATTATTCAAAGCTGAAGGAATTGCAGGAAATGGGTGTGTTGAGAACACGAATGAACATCGAGAATTATGTGGCCGACCTGACAGCTGAATATTATAATTTCATTCAACAATCCATTCGGCTCAATAATCTGAAATCAGCAGTAAAACTCTCCAAAGAACGTTTGCGAATCGTTGAAGCGCGTTATAACATTGGGAATCTATCGCGCTTAGACTTGCAACAAGCCCGCGTCGATTTCAATACCGACAGCTCCCGGCTGATTCGCCAGCACGAAGTCTTATATGCCACAAAAATTAAAATTCACCAGTTGATAGCCGAAGATGATGTGGAAAAGGTCTTTGTGGTTGCGGATACTATCATCAATTTCAACCCCCTGTTGGATAAAACAAATTTGTGGCAGCAGACACTTCAGCAGAATACCTACCTTCAGCTTGCTAAAAAGGAAAAAGACGTCAAGGTGCTTGAATTACAATCGGTTAGAAGTTCTAATTATCCTTATCTGAAATTGAATGCAGGTTACGGATATAGTGAAAACAACTACGAATACGCAACATACAGAAAGCAAAATAACCTTGGATTCAATTACGGCATCAGTTTGGGATACAACATCTTTGATGGATTTAATCGTACACGCAGACAAAAAAATGCGCAAATTGCAATCAACAATCAGGAGTTGGCAGTAGAAGAACTTACGCTTTCACTCAAAAGCGACTTTTCCAATCTGTGGATGGCATACCTCAACAATATGAACCTCACGAATTTAGAAAAGGAAAATCTGACGCATGCCCGCGAGAATTATGAAATCGCAATTGAGCGATACAAACTGGGTGATTTATCCGGCATAGAACTCCGTGAAGCCCAGAACAGTCTGCTCGAAGCGGAAGAAAGACTCGTGCAAGCTGAATATCTAACGAAGCTTTGTGAGATATCGTTGCTGGAAATTAGCGGGGGGATTTTGGGGTATCTTTAATAAATAGTAAAAAATCCTGTGTGCCAAGCCTCCACCTCTTGCAATTCTCAACAATTGCAGTTAGCTTTGTAGTCAATTCAAAAACTAATTCCTATGAGACAAGATCCGAGTACGCAGCGGACGTTTTTTCCGGAAGAATCCTTGCTGAGGGAAATCGTCAGGCAACCACGATTATCGATTGGTGTGCCTTGTGAGCACGCACATGCTGAAACACGTTTGGCGTTAACTCCTGAGGGTGTGTCGATTGTGGTCGAAGAGGGACATACCGTGATGGTGCAGCGGGGAGCCGGTCTGCCGATGTTTTATACCGACCTCCAATACAGCGAAGCAGGTGCTAAGATTGTCGATACCGAAGCGGAAGTCTTCGGGACTGATATTGTGTTGAAGATAGCTCCGCCAACCTTGGAAGAATTATCGTTCATGAAAAACGGGAAGTCCATTTTTTCCATGTTGCAACTATCCAATTTTTCTGCCGAAAGCATTAAAATGATGATTTCGAAAAAGATGAATGCCGTTGCGTATGAACTGATCAAAGATGAACAAAAAGCTTTTCCGGTCGTTAATACCATTGCCGAGATTGAAGGAAATACTGCGATTGCCGTTGCTTCGGAACTGATGAGCAATGCTTCGGGGGGAAAAGGAATCTTGCTAGGAGGAATTGCCGGAGTTTCACCCACGGAAGTGGTGATTCTCGGTGCCGGACTTGCCGGTTCAGTCGCTGCTCGTTCAGCATTGGCACTGGGGGCACAGGTGAAAATTTTCGACCACGACATCAATAAACTCAGGAAGATTCAGCATTATCTCGGACAACAAGTGTTTACGTCGGTTATTCATCCGGCTGTATTGTTTAAAGCGCTCACTACAGCAGATGCCGTCATAGGGAATTTAAGATACATCAATGGCTCTGAGCGATTTATGGTGTCTGAAGATTTGGTTAAAACCATGAAGCAAGGCGCTATCATCATCGATTTGAGTGTGGATCAGGGTGGGTGTTTCGAAACCTCAACCTGTCGAACAATCGAAAATCCGGTTTTTGAAAAGTATGGCATCATTCATTATTGTGTGCCGAATATTTCAGCCAGAGTTGGACGTACCAGCTCCATGGCATTGAGTAATATATTTGCTCCTATGTTGGTAAAAATCGGTAATTCCGGAAGTGTCAAACTAGCTGTTAGTGAAAGCTCGGGCTTCAGAAATGGCGCTTATGTATACGGAGGAATTTTGGTCAATCGCCTGATTGCTTCGTATTTTGGATTGAACTCGAATGATATTGGATTGTTCTTAGCAGGTTATTAATTTCAAAACAACAGATTGTTTTATGTCGGAAAATTCAACACCAAAAAGTATTGCAGAAGATGAATTGATACAACAGGAGTTTGATGCTTTGTTGAATGACTATTTGAATTCTTCACACCGTAAAAAGGTTGATATTATCATCAAGGCATTTAACTTTGCCAAAGCTGCGCATAAAGGTATCCGGCGACGTTCGGGAGAGGCATACATTCTCCACCCCCTTGCTGTTGCTCGCATTGTTTCAACCGAAATAGGAATGGGTTCAACATCGATCTGTTCTGCTTTGTTGCACGATGTGGTTGAAGATACTGATTACACGGTTGAGGACATCCAAAATCTGTTCGGACCCAAAATTGCTCAAATCGTTGATGGTCTTACAAAAATCTCAGGAGGTGTTTTTGCTGAACATGCATCGGCACAAGCCGAAAATTTCAGGAAATTGGTGTTGACCATGTCGGAAGATATTCGGGTTATCTTAATCAAGATTGCCGACCGATTGCACAATATGCGCACCTTAAGTTCCATGCCGCCTGCCAAGCAATACAAAATTTCAGGTGAAACCCAGTACATTTATGCTCCATTAGCCCATCGGCTCGGACTCTTCAGAATTAAAAACGAACTCGAGAATCTGAGTTTTAAACACGAACATCCTGATACCTACGCACAAATCGAGAAAAAACTCGCTAGTGATGAGCTCGCCAGAAATATCTTCTATGATGAATTCACAAGTCCGATTACCAAAAAATTGAAAGATTTAGGATGGGACTTTCGCTATAAGGCCAGAATCAAAACCGTGTATTCGATTTGGAAGAAAATGACCACTCACAATATCTCTTTTGAAGATGTGTTTGATATCATGGCTTTAAGGATTGTATTTACACCCAAAGACGGATTAACAGAGAAAGATCAATGTTGGATGTTGTATTCGGCAATCACCGGACTTTATAAACCGCATCCCGAACGCATCCGCGACTGGGTTAGCAATCCAAAGGCCAATGGTTATGAGGCATTGCATGTGACCGTTATGGCTACAGGTGGGCGATGGGTCGAAATCCAAATTCGAAGCGAAAGAATGAATGAGATTGCCGAGAAAGGCCTTGCAGCACACTTCAAATACAAAACCGGTGAAAATGTCGATGAGACTGAGTTGGATAAATGGATGAAAACTCTCACAGAATTGTTGGAAAATCCGGAACCAAACGCCATTGATTTTATTGATACATTCAAACTCAATTTATTTGCCTCTGAGATATTTGTTTTTACTCCTAAAGGTGACATCAAAACAATCCCGCAGGGCTCTACTGCGCTGGATTTTGCCTTTGCGCTACATTCCAACCTTGGTGAACATTGCATAGGAGCTAAGGTGAATCATAAATTAGTGCCTTTGAGCTATACACTTCAAAGTGGTGATCAGGTTGAAATTATCACATCTAAAAAGCAGTTACCTCAGCCCGAATGGATCGATTATGTAACAACTGCTCGCGCAAAAGCAAAATTAAAAAACATCTTTAGACGGGAAGAAAAAACGGCCATAGCCGAAGGTCAAAGGTTAATTGAAGAAGCGCTTGCTGCAATCAATTTGTCTCCTGATAATCAACATTACGTAAAAATTCTGAATCACTATAAATTTGCTTCCCGAAACGCTCTTTTTTTACACGCAGGAAAAGGAAATATTAATCTAGAAGAAATTTCAAAAATTATTTTTAAACCCAAATCTCAAAGTGTTTTTGCAAAATATATAAAAATTCCGTTCGTAAACACGGGAGACAAGCAAAAGGATACCCCCCGTTTAGAACTAGTTCCTGCATCAAGGGTTGATAGAAATAAAACATTTATTTTGAATGAAGAAAACGTAGGTAAAACCTATAAATTTGCCGAATGTTGCAAGCCTATTCCGGGAGATGATGTCCTGGGCTATATCGATGATAACGAAATCGTCATGGTTCATAAACGTCAATGCCCAATTGCCTCCAAATTAAAATCAAATTACGGGAACAGCATCATTTCTGCGAAATGGGCAACCCACAAAGCGCTTTCATTTCACGAAGTGATAGAAATTCGGGGTATTGATAAGAAGGGTGTTATGATTGAAATTTTAAGGGTAATCTCCGAACAATACGGTGTCAATATCAGTAAAATTAATATCGAAACAGAAGCCGGAATATTTGTTGGATTGTTTCACATTTACGTGCATGATACCCAAGAAATTGAAAATCTCTGTAAAAACATAAATAAGATAAAAGAAGTTAATTCAACACAGAGACTACAGTTGTAATATTCCCCTCTTTCCCCTGAAAACTAATATTTTAGAGAAATTATTGCGTGTTTGTAAATTTAGTATATCTTTGTATTATTATAAACTTATTTGGTTTAAATTTGTTTTATTTAAGTCGAAAAATTCACCTAAAACCACGACAGTCCTCTCAATTCCGATACTGATTTATACAATATATCGTTCTAACTAAATGTATCTAACGTTTAAATTTTGGTGTCATGAAAAAGTTATTTTTTACGTTTTCCATCCTGTTGTCTCTGGCATTAACAGTAAATGCTCAGATTCCATCCAAAGTCTGGCTTTTCGATACTCCTGAATGGGGTGTGAAACAGCTGTTCAATGCGCCTGAAGTTGTTGACGATCTTGCTATTTTAGCCGATTCGCTCGCACCTGTTACTATTGAAAACACGAATAAAGTGTTTGCACATCCTCAATGGACGTATAACTTTACAAAAGCACTCAGATTAGGAGGTCCCGCTATTACAACACCCCAAATGCCATTACTTCCTATGGCAAGAGCTGTTGTATTTCAAATGAATGGCCCGGGTTATATTCATATCATTTGTTTGTCCAGCACACTAGAACCTCGTCAGCTGTTAATAACTGACGGAAAGCAGCTGTTTCATAGAATTACTGTCCCGGGAAATGATTTTCTTGATGCTAACGGCAGTCAGTTACCTGCTTTTAGTTACTATCACACCCGAGGAATTTCCCCAATCTTTATTTATGCCGAGAATGGAAGTATTGACTTGTTTTTAATCGAAGCAGAAACCGGATTGGTTGACCCTGTCGATCCTCCTGTAATCGGAAAAGTATGGGTTTTAGGTAATGACTCGGCAAACTTCCCGCTCTCACCAGGAATTGGCGCAGGACCGGATGTTTCTGTTTTTGTTGACAATCTGGGCATTCATACAGGTGGTGCAATAACCGCCAATATGGGTCAGGTGGAAGGTAGTATCAAAAAATTTGGAGACTATACTTACAACAACCGCTTTAAGTTTAATGGTGGTGGTTACCCAGGTTCTATGGCAACTGATAGCGTACCAACTATTAACATGCCAACTCAAAGATATCTAACGATGAAAGTTACTGGTCCCGGATTGATTAAAGTTCAGGGTATTACAGGATCAAGTTCTTCTGGAAGGAGGCTCTTTGTAACTGATGGTGTCAATTTAATCGGCTCTGTATTTTTTCCACCTTCAACTGAGATATCAGAAAGTGAAGTTTATTATGCTGGAGGTCCGGCAATTTTATATCTCTTCTGTAATTCAGCCATTAATTTATACCGACTTGAAGCTACTTCGGCAACGGAGCATAATTCAGGAGATTTTTTACACGGACAAACTGTAGTATTCAATGTGAATGTCCCAGCAGGAACCAAAGAATGCTGGATTGCGGGTACATTCAACGGATGGAACAGTAGTACTCACCAGATGCAAATGGTAGATACTCTCAACTACACCCTGATACTAGCTGATATAAATATGAGTACGCTTGAATATAAATACCTGAGCGGACCGGATTGGAAATATGGCGAATGTAATACATACGGGCAAGAAATACCAAACAGAACACATCAGTTAAACGATACTGTTGCTAATTGGTATAGTATTTACGACCCGGGAACACAGACATCAGTTACCTATACCGTAAAAGTCCCTCTGGGAACAAACCATGTATGTATTGCAGGTGACTTCAATAACTGGAATCCGGGTATGCACTGGATGCAACAGATCGACTCAGTAACATACCAAATTACGATTCAAGGAGCAACTGAAAGTATGCAATACAAGTACTTTAACGGTCCGAACTGGGTCTATGAAGAAGTATCTTTAACAGGACAGCATGTTGGAAACAGAAAATGGACTCCACTTGATCAAGTTGCTGCATGGTCGAATATGATTGTGCCGGAACAAACCAGAATTTTCTATGATGATATTCACACATCAACAGGAGAAGATATTGCGATAGACATCCGAATATCATCCAATCAACCCCGTCAGGCAATTGCTTATCAATTCGAATTTCATTTTGATGCAAGTACGCTTGAATATACCGGATATACAACACAGGGAACAGTGGCAAATAGCGGTGATGTGGTTGTTAATTCAACAAAGGATGTGGGGGTATTATACATCAGCTTCATGACAACTCAAGCATTTGATATTATCAATAGTTTGATTAAACTGAACTTCAAAGTTGTGAATAATTATTCCTATAATCAAACAAGTGCATGGTTCTATGAGTTTTATCTCGATGACCAGCAAATCCATGGTTATAATCCCGGAACAATTTTCATTGCTAACTTCATGTTAGGCGATGTCGATGGAAATCAGCGTGTTCAGGCTTATGATGCTGCCCTGACTTTACAATACTCAGTCGGCATGGACCCACTACCAACCATTGCTCCTCGTCCGTGGGAAGGCTGGAGGTTGCAAGCTGCCGACGTGGATGGGGTAGCAGGTATTACTGCAAATGATGCAGCCATGATCCTGCAATACTCTGCGTATTTAATTACTTCTTTTGATGGTGATGAACCTGATTCAGGAAGTGTAAGAGCGCCTGCTAACAAATTAGTACAAGTTGAAATTGTTCGCGATCAGAATATGTTGTACTTTAAATCTTTTGGCAATCTGGTTGGATTTAACCTGTTTATTGCGCAAGACTTGGATGCATTCGGAGCTCCGGTGATTTCAAACGATGTAAGTATGTCGGCGGTCAATGTTGGAACAGATATTTATGCAGTCGGATTGGCAAAGCTTGAACCTTTTGCCGATGGTACAACTTTCATGACTATCCCTCTGCTGAGAGAGGTGTCGTCTGATTTTGAATACAAAATGTTTATTAACTCGGATGAAGTTGATGTGAAAGCTTATGCACAAACAGGAGTTAGCTCTCTTGCAGATGCAGGCATTTCACTGCATCCTAATCCGGTAAGAGACATGATTCGTTTGACTAATCTCAAAGATGGTTCACGCATCAGGGTTTATGATATCAGCGGAAGAATGGTGTTGAGCACCGAAACTTTTGTGTCATCCGAAAACATTGATGTGAGCGGACTTGCAAACGGAATTTATTCAATTTCAATTTTGAATAATGGTTCTAGTGCAGTTTCAAAATTTATCAAGTATTAAACCTGTTAGGTGCTTATAATAAAGCAAAAGCAGTTAGATTTTGTGCTGGCGTAACATTAACGCATTTTTAATTGTAGAGACGTGCTATAGCGCGTCTCTACTTCAAAAGGTCAGGATTTCGAGCCAATACCGCTGACACGGCATACGTGCTCTCAATTCCTGACCTTTTGAGGTGCTGGTAACGCACTTGCCATTTTAGCGGCATAAGTGCTCTCAATTCTTTCCCCCTTGTTTTTCATCCAATTATTTTCCCAACTCACAATTATTATGTACATTTGCACGCAATATTTTTTCATAGCATATACGACAAAATATGTCGTTATCAGAAACTCATAAAAATTATTCCTATGTCATTTATTGCCGATAGAGTTCAAATTGAAGGATTAACCTTCGATGATGTCTTGCTCATTCCTGCCTATTCAAACGTGTTGCCACGCAATGTGAATCTTTCAACTCGTTTTTCGCGTCGAATTGAATTAAAAATTCCAATTGCTTCGGCCGCCATGGATACTGTGACCGAAGCCAAAATGGCGATTGCCATTGCTCGCGAAGGGGGCATTGGCGTGATTCACAAAAATATGTCTATTGATGAGCAAGCCAAGCAAGTGAAAGCCGTAAAACGTGCCGAAAACGGGATGATCTCAAATCCGGTTACGATTCTCAAAGGTGCTACAGTGGGCGATGCGCTTAGTCTGATGGCTGAATTTAAAATCGGAGGAATTCCTGTTGTTGATCAGGATGGTGTTTTGGTTGGAATTGTGACAAACAGAGATTTGCGGTTTCAACGAAATCTTACCACCGAAGTCGATGAGATCATGACTAAAGAGAATCTTGTCACGACTTCCCGTTCAACTGACTTGGAAGCTGCTGCAGATATCCTGCAGCAATATAAAATTGAAAAATTACCGGTAGTCGATAAAGAGAATAAATTAATCGGACTGCTTACCTACAAAGATATTACGAAAGCCAAAGACAAGCCAAGGGCATCTAAAGATGAACACGGCAGGTTGCGTGTTGCGGCAGGCGTGGGAGTTACAGGAGATGTTTTCGACCGCATCGATGCTTTGGTGGAAGCTGATGTCGATGCCATCATTATTGATACAGCCCACGGACATTCAGTGGGAGTGCTTCGTACACTGAAAGAAGCTAAAAAGCGTTACCCTGAATTGGATATTATTGTGGGTAACATCGCTACGGCAGAAGCCGCAAAAGCTCTGGTTGATGCCGGTGCTGATGCAGTTAAGGTCGGCATCGGTCCTGGTTCTATTTGTACTACACGTGTTATTGCCGGTGTAGGTGTGCCCCAGTTATCTGCCATCTACGAAGTCTCGAAAGCACTCGAAGGTACAGGAGTTCCTGTGATTGCTGATGGAGGTATTCGTTACTCGGGAGATATTGTCAAAGCACTCGCCGCAGGTGCCGATACCATCATGGCGGGTTCATTGTTGGCCGGTGTCGAAGAGTCTCCGGGTGAAACAATCATTTTCAACGGACGAAAATTTAAGTCTTATCGGGGTATGGGCTCTTTAGAAGCCATGGAAAAGGGATCGAAAGACCGCTATTTTCAGGATGTGGAAGAGGATATTAAAAAACTCGTTCCGGAGGGTATTGCAGCTCGTGTTCCGTTTAAAGGTTCTTTGTATGAAGTTGTTTATCAAATGATTGGCGGACTTCGTGCTGGTATGGGTTATTGTGGTGCGCATACCATTGTGGAATTGCATCATGCGAAGTTTACACGCATTACCAATGCAGGCGTGACAGAAAGTCACCCGCACGATGTATCCATTACCAGTGAGGCTCCTAACTATAGCAGGGGTGAATAAAAAAACTTAAAAAAGACAATCTTTTTACAACATATATGAATTGTATGCGTTAAAATGCGTACGTTCGCAGTTTGGAATGTTAATATTATAATTTATATAATTTTTGTATATTACTTATGAAGACACTTTTTGTTTCGCTATCAGTTTTACTGCTATCTGGTACTTTATTCGCAAAAGCTAAAGATCCGGTATTGATGAATATCAACGGAAAGCCCGTTTTGAAATCAGAGTTTGAATATATTTACAACAAGAACAACTCCAACAATGCTTTGGATAAGAAATCTTTGGAGGAGTATGTCGACCTTTTTGTAAATTTTAAACTCAAAGTAGAGGAAGCAAAATTTCAGGGTATTGATACCACCAAGTCTTTTATCAATGAGTTGGCTGGTTATCGCGATCAACTTACGAAACCCTATTTGACCGATTCGAAGGCTGAAGAAAATGTCCTCTTAGAAGCATACAATCGTTTGAAAGAGGATATCGAGGTAAGTCATATTCTTGTGCGCATCCAACCAAACGCGACCCCCGAGGATACTTTAAAAGCCTGGAATAAAATACAAGATGTAATCAAACGTCTCGAAACCGAAGATTTTTCGGATGTGGCCAAAGAATCTTCCGAAGATCAATCGGTAAGTGATAATGGTGGCTATATCGGTTGGATTACGGGTTTCCGTACTGTGTATCCTTTTGAGACCATGGCTTTTAATACGCCTGTTGGGACTATCTCCAAACCTGTTCGTACTTCTTTTGGTTATCACGTTATGAAAATTCATAACCGGAGATTTTCTCCCGGTGAGATTTTAGTTTCTCATATTATGAGGTTTACATCGCAGGGAGATGATGCCGCAAACGAAGCAGCCAAAATAAAAATCGATTCGCTTTATCA